>NZ_JAWPOL010000298.1:0-1150 GCF_033391095.1 Vibrio sp. Vb0667
AACATCACCGGATTCATGGTCGGCAAAAAAGTCGAGGAAGAAGGCATCGCCAAACACGGTGCAAAACTGGTGATGGCGGTGGCGTGTGCTGATGTGCCTAAATTCACGGTGATCATTGGCGGATCTTACGGCGCAGGAAACTACGGCATGTGCGGACGAGCGTATGACCCAACCATGATGTGGATGTGGCCAAACGCACGCATCTCCGTAATGGGCGGAGAGCAAGCCGCTGGCGTGTTGACTCAGGTGCGCAAAGAGATAAACCAACGTCGCGGCGAAGAATGGTCCGAGCAAGAAGAACACACTTTCAAAGAATCGATCATAGACTTGTATGAGACCCAAGGGCATCCGTACTTTGCCAGTGCAAGATTATGGGACGACGGCATCATTGACCCCAAAGAGACGCGAAACGTGCTCGCACAAGCGTTAATGGCCGCGCTCAACGCGCCAATACCTGATAGCGAATTTGGCATCTTTAGAATGTAACCGCGCAATTGAAATAAACGTTCACAAGGAAATCATTATGCAGGAAAGACAACCAAGCATTGTTCCAAACGCTCAACGACACAATGATGTGCTTTGGCAGGTTGACGAATTCGGTGTTGCAACGCTGACGCTGAATCGGACAAAGAAACACAATGCCTTCGATGCCTGCATGATTGATTTGATCATCCATCGCTTAGATTATCTTGCACTAAGAACCGATGTGCGTTGCTTAGTGCTGCGCAGTAAT
The DNA here is from genome assembly GCF_033391095.1 of Vibrio sp. Vb0667. Lineage (NCBI taxonomy): Bacteria > Pseudomonadati > Pseudomonadota > Gammaproteobacteria > Vibrionales > Vibrionaceae > Vibrio > Vibrio sp. Vb0667. The sequence continues at coordinate 734 of NZ_JAWPOL010000298.1, forward strand.
GGCAAACACTTTTCCTCTGGTGCGGACTTAGCTTGGATGCAATCGATGGCAAATAGTACCCGAAAAGAAAACCTAGTCGATGCACAAAGCCTCGCTCGCTTAATGGAAACGTTGGATGCCTTCCCTCAACCCACCATCGCTGTCGTACAAGGCTCAGCCTTTGGTGGCGCATTGGGGCTAATTTGCTGCAGCGATATCGCTATCGCCAGCCACTCCGCTCAGTTTTGCTTGAGTGAAGTCAAACTGGGATTGGTGCCCGCCATCATTGCACCATACGTGATGCGTGCGATGGGCAATCGACAAGCACGTCGTTACATCCTCAGTGGTGAAGTCATCCCTGCGGTTAAAGCGCAACAATTTGGCATCGTGCATGAAGTGAAAAAAGATGACGAGCTTGAATCATGCGTAAGCGAAGTC
>NZ_JAWPOL010000299.1:0-1149 GCF_033391095.1 Vibrio sp. Vb0667
TTTCTCTACATCGGATAATGTTGATCACCCCGTTTCTTTATATGCAGCGACTAAAAAATCTAATGAATTGATGGCGCATAGTTATTCTCATCTCTATCAACTTCCTACAACAGGCTTACGTTTTTTTACTGTGTATGGTTCTTGGGGACGTCCAGATATGGCGCCTTTTATCTTTACTGAGAAAATAATTAACGGTCAGTCTATTGATATTAATAATAATGGTGATATGTGGAGGGACTTTACCCATATTAATGACATTGTTGAAGGGATAGTCAGAATTTCTGATGTCATACCAAGAATTAATCAGCGATGGCAGTTTGAAAATAGTACTCCAGCGGATAGTTCTGCTCCTTATTCTATTTACAATATTGGTTATGGTTCACCGATTTGTTTGATGGATTTTATCAAAGCAATAGAAAATGAACTCGGAATAGAAGCAAAGAAAAATTATCGAGAGATGCAGCCAGGAGATGTATACCAAACCTATGCTGATACAACAGCTTTCTATCAAGCCACTGGTTATCGGCCGTCAGTTTCCGTAGAAGAAGGTATTGCCGAGTTTGTCGCTTGGTACCGGAATTTTTATAACAAGTAAAAGATTTGTCATTCAGAACTTTCAAGGTCGAGAGTTCACATAAGGTTAGAGCTATGTTACCGAGTATATCAGTCGTTATTCCTGCAAAAAATGAACAAGGAAATATTGGGAAGTTAGTGAAAGAAATTCATGCCAGTTTAGAAGCATACCCTAACGTCGAAATTGTCATTACGGACGATGGTAGTACCGATGATACGGTGCAAGAGGCACTTGAAGCTGCTAAAGAATGTGGGTGTGACCTGCAAGTGGTAAGCCACGAACATAGTTGCGGTCAAAGCACAGCAGTGTTAACTGCCGTCAAACATGCAAAAGGCGAGTGGATTGTTACCTCCGATGCTGATGGGCAGAACGATCCGTCGGATATGCCTAAGATGCTTGAGCTTGCTGCTAAAGTCAGCAATCCGAACTTTTGCATCGCGGGTTATCGAGCGAAAAGGTTGGATACAGCTTGGGTTAGGTTTCAATCGAAGGTGGCGAACAAAGTGCGCCATGCATTACTAGGTGATGGTGTTCCAGATTCTGGTTGTGGACTTAAAGTCATCCCTAAATCGACT
>NZ_JAWPOL010000300.1:0-1149 GCF_033391095.1 Vibrio sp. Vb0667
TGGCAGCATCCGTAATGTTAACCACTGGGATGGCGTTAAGTTGCCACTTCCAGCTATCTGTGGTGGTTTCCACAGGAATCATTTCAATACAATCGGTTGGACATGGCGCGACACACAAGTCGCAGCCTGTACATTCGTCTTTGATGACCGTGTGAACGGCTTTTGTCCCACCAACAATCGCATCAACAGGACAAGCTTGAATACACTTAGTACAACCGATACACATATCTTCGTGAATGAAGGCAACGGTCGGTACTTTGCTGTCTAGATCGTGTGCCGACTCTTCAGGTTCCACACCCATTAAGTCTGCGAGTTTTTCGATGGTTGCTTGACCGCCGGGAGGACACTTGTTGATGTTGTCTCCATTCGCAATCGCTTCTGCGTATGGTCGACAGCCTGGATAACCACATTGGCCACATTGTGTTTGTGGAAGAATCGCGTCGATTTGATCCACGATAGGATCCGCTTCAACTTTAAAACGAATAGAAGCAAAACCAAGAATGGCACCAAAAATCGCAGCAAGCACAGCGAGTGCGATGATCGCAATTAAAATCGTACTCATTGTTTACTTCACCAAACCTGTAAAGCCCATGAAAGCAAGCGACATTAAACCCGCAGTGATCATTGCAATCGATGCACCTTTAAATGGAACAGGCACGTCAGCCGCAGCGATACGCTCACGCATAGAAGCAAAAAGGATCAATACAAGTGAGAAACCGACGGCTGCACCAAAACCATAAATGATAGATTCGATGAAGTTATGATTCTCATTGATGTTGAGAAGTGCAACACCCAATACGGCACAGTTGGTCGTGATTAGTGGTAAGAAGATACCAAGCAAGCGATAAAGGGTCGGGCTAGTTTTGTGTACAACCATCTCGGTGAACTGTACCACGACAGCGATCACCAAAATAAAGCTCATGGTTCTTAAGTACTCGATACCGAGCGGTCGCAAGATATAGCTTTCCACTAAGTACGCACACACAGATGCGAGGGTTAGCACAAAAGTGGTTGCTAACCCCATGCCTATTGCTGTTTCCAGTTTTTTAGACACGCCCATAAATGGACACAAGCCCAAAAACTTCACCAGTACAAAGTTGTTCACCAGCACAGTGCCGACCAACAACAAAACATATTCGGTCATAGTTA
>NZ_JAWPOL010000301.1:0-1145 GCF_033391095.1 Vibrio sp. Vb0667
CATTGCGACTAACAATTACCGCGCGTACAGCAATACCTTCCCTGGCACGGGTCCGGACTTCATTGCATTTGACTCTCCAGACGAAAACCGTTCTGTGGTTGCTGCGTACATTTCTCGCGTCAGTGAGGAAAAAGGCGAAGTCACGCCAAGCGCTGACAATAACTGGTCGTTCGCACCAATTAAGTCAGACAAAAAACTGGATATTCGCTTTGAAACCTCACCGAGCGAAAAAGCTTCGAAGTTTATCCAAGACAAAGGCCAATACCCGATGAAACGCGTCGCAACTGACGAAGTGGGCTTTGCGATTTATCAGATCGATTTAAACAAATAAGCGACTCCATGTTCAAACTAGCGGCTCCTCTGTGAGCCGCTTTTTGTTACTGCGCAAAGCAGTTAAGATAGTTCAAATGCGCTAACCCTTTCACTGCAGATAACCTTCATGCAAAACGACGTATTTTTCGATCTCACTCAACATGGCTTTTCAGAAGACGAAGCCTCACAACTCATGGTCTATGGACAAGAGTTAGAATTACCCACTAGGCACATTCTTAGCCATCAAGGTGAATCTAGTTCACACATCTACTTCATTCTGAAGGGGTTATGTCACGCAAGCTATCTCACAGAGAAAGGCAAAGAATTCAGCAAAGAGTTTTATTGGGAAAAGGACTGGGTGATCGGCTTTGAAAGCGTGATAAAAGATCAACCTTCACCGTACTTATTGGAAACACTGACCGCATGTCATTTATTCTGTTTGCCTATCGAGGCATTGCATCAATGGCGCGCCGAAAAGCACTCTATTTACCTAAAATTGCTCGAAACGCAGTTGATGAACAAAGAGAATAAAGAACGTTTTATGCTGTTGTATTCACCTGAGGAACGTTATCAGTTATTTTGCCACTACTACCCAGATTTAGAACAGCGTATTACCGATAGCCAAATTGCGGCTTACCTCGGCATTACAGCTATCAGCTTGAGCCGTATTAAAGCGCGTTTAGCAAAAGACAGCGAATAAGAGACGCACCAAACAAAAAAGGCTCTTCCAACGAAGAGCCTTTGTTCAATCTAATGACTTATTTAAGAAGACGCGCTCGGAACTGACGCCCTTTCATCTTCCCCGTACTGATAATTTGCAGCGCTTTCTTCGC
>NZ_JAWPOL010000302.1:0-1142 GCF_033391095.1 Vibrio sp. Vb0667
TACGCTCAAAAATACCGTCAACTACCATTCATCGGTAAAGTGGTTCCTCAAGAATAATTGAGTTCACTATTCGACATACAAAAAAACGCCCATATAAATGGGCGTTTTTTATTTATTCAGATTTTATGGCTTAGCGACACAGAAGCTTATTGTCAGGGTTTAAAATCGTCGACAGTGCTTTCTGGTACGATGCTTCAACGGTCTCTTTAGAATTAGAGCGAATACCTAAATATTCAAGGCGACCATCTTCAATTCCGTATACGACACCGTGAATTTCAACATCTTGCCCGCGCTCCCACGCGTTTTGCATGATGGTTGAATTGCCTAGGTTATAAACTTGTTCTGCAACGTTAATTTCACCAAGCTTATCGGCACGATCTTCAACAGGCATTTGATCTAAGTAAGAACGATGCTTGAAGTAAAGATCTCTGATGTGCAGTAGCCAGTTATTGATAAGCCCGAGTTGAGGGTTATCTATCGCTGCGTTAACACCGCCGCAACCGTAGTGACCACACACAATAATGTGCTTCACCTTGAGTACATCAACGGCGTATTGAACAACGGAAAGGCAATTGAGGTCTGTGTGAATGACTTGGTTTGCAACATTGCGGTGAACAAATAATTCACCGGAGTAAAGGCCGGTTAATCGTTCTGCGGGTACTCGACTATCGGAGCAGCCAATCCAAAGAAAATCAGGCTTTTGGCCTTCGGCGAGCTTAGCGAAATATTCAGGACGATCAGATTTGATTTCTTCCGACCATTTTGAATTATTCTCAAATAACTGTTTAATTTCCGGCATCTTGCAAACTACTTCCCTTAAATGACAAAAGCACTCATCGCAATTGAAACATATCAAGCGATCAGTGTTGTAACTATACACAATGTTACAATTTCGATCCCGTTAAATATGCGTCAGACAGGACTCATCTGACGTGTTCTTGGAAATAAATTCGTACAATTCAGACCGCTTATTAGATAACGAATTAAGCCATAATTTATTTATGGTTTAATTTTTCACATTCCTCGTTAAAGTAATGACATTTTACTTATTTAATTTTGAAATTAATGCAGGGAGCTAAACGGTGTTCGGTAATCGTTTTAAAGATATAAATTTTAAAGGGGATATATTTGGCGGGGTGACC
>NZ_JAWPOL010000303.1:0-1140 GCF_033391095.1 Vibrio sp. Vb0667
TTACGGCAATGCTGTGGATGAATTCGATATTAGCCAGGATATCACTTTTCAAGCAGACAAAATGTGGGTGAACTATATTCGTGGTGTGGTGAAGTGCTTGCTTGATCGTGGTTACTATTTCACTGGCGCTGATATATCAGTCAGCGGAAATGTACCGCAAGGTGCGGGTTTAAGCTCGTCTGCGGCGCTTGAAGTTGTCATCGGTCAAACGTTTAAAGTGTTGTTCAACCTTGAGATCAGCCAAGCCGAAATTGCGTTAAACGGTCAGCAAGCTGAGAACGAATTCGTCGGTTGCAACTGCGGCATCATGGATCAAATGATTTCAGCGGAAGGGCGTGAAAATCATGCGATGCTATTAGATTGCCGTAGCCTTGAAACTGAAGCAGTCTCTATGCCAGAAGACATGGCAGTCGTGATCATCAACTCGAATAAAAAACGTGGTTTGGTCGACAGCGAATACAACACTCGTCGTCAGCAATGTGAAGAAGCGGCGCGTATTTTCGGTGTGAAAGCTTTGCGTGATGTGACGATTGAGCAGTTCAACGAGAAAGTCGCTGAGCTGGATGAAATGGTGGCCAAGCGTGCACGTCACGTCATCACAGAAAATGATCGTACTGTGGAAGCGGCACAAGCGCTACGAGCACACGACATGAAGCGTATGGGCGAGCTGATGGCCGAGTCTCATGCCTCGATGCGCGATGATTTCGAAATTACGGTAAAAGAAATCGATACGCTGGTGGAGATAGTCAAAGAGGTGATCGGCGATCAAGGCGGCGTGCGCATGACTGGCGGTGGCTTTGGTGGTTGCATCGTGGCACTTGTACCGCCAGCACTGGTTGATGACGTGAAAGCGGAAGTTGAAGCGAAGTACCAAGCGGCTACGGGCTTAAAAGAGTCGATTTATGTTTGCCAAGCCCAAAATGGTGCGGTTTTGGTTGAAGTGCTGTAAGGAATGATGATGAAAGCCTATTTTCAACAACTAGAACAAGCGATGGCGCAAACGCCGTCGTTTGATGGCCAAACTGCGAATCTGATGCATTTGACCAACGCGAATGGTATGAAGGCGTCGGTTATGGATATCGGTGCGACGTGGTTGAGTGGCACATTACCGAGAAATGGTGAAAACCGTGAAGTGTTGTT
>NZ_JAWPOL010000304.1:0-1139 GCF_033391095.1 Vibrio sp. Vb0667
TTATTATCACCACCTTTAGCAAAAAGCAGCATATCATTAACCTGCTTTTCCAAATCGTGCAGTCGATCCATTAATTTACTTTGGAAGCGCTCTCTCGTCGCTGGCGGAAGATTAGGCGCGCCCAAATTAGAGGCGTACAACATTGCGCTCGACAGCGGCGTTCTCACTTGATGCGCTAGCGATGCAACCATACGCCCTAATGAAGAAAGACGTTGTAGATCACTCACACGAGCTTGCAGTAAACGGGTTTCGGTTAAGTCGGTGATGAGGATCAGCTGCCCTGTCGCGGAGGCAGAAATCGCCAAACGCACTTTGCGACCATTACGCAGTGACACTTCGTGGCCATCATCTTCACGCGGATCAAAAGCCGCTTGAATGATGTTGAACCATTTCTCGTTAACCAGTGGGATTTCTAGAATTCGGTGTGCCTCGGGGTTGGCTTCTCGCACAACACCATACGTGTCGAGCAAAATAACCCCTGCGGGCATCACATCCAATACCTGCTTATAGCGCTCAACTTGGTTTTCTACTGAGTCTAAATGGGATTGGTTGGTGTTATTGTCCATTCACTGCCTGTCGAAATATCGCCACTAAAAAGTAAAATAGCTTGGTAAGCAATTAGCGTACCAAGCTATTTTTTATATTTATCATGACGTTATGTTATCGACAATAAGTTGACACCGAGAAATGTCTGATTTTAATGTCAGAAAAGATAACTTTTGTGATTGAACTGAAGCTCGATCTAACGCTGCAAATTATACTTGCGCATTTTCTCAACCAACGTTGTACGGCGCATACCCAGCATATCAGCAGCTCTTGCAACGACCCCACCTTGCGCTTCTAACGCTTGGCTGATCATGTTGACTTCCAAATCTGCTAATAGCTCTTTTAGGTTCACCCCTTCTGGTGGCAACGCTTGAGGCGCATTCATGTTGTGATCCAGATCGCTTTGCTCGTCAAAGCTGAAATCTTCCGAGAAGATGTCTTGGAACACATCGCGCTCTTGCTCTTCAATCGAAGTGAACGGATTACCTTCAGGTTGGAACTCTGGAATATCACTGTAGCGATATTTCGTCGGAAGATGGTTCACATCAACCAGACTGTTTGGGTACAAAATGATCATGCGCTCAACAAGGTTA
>NZ_JAWPOL010000305.1:0-1139 GCF_033391095.1 Vibrio sp. Vb0667
CTCACCACTCGGTCAGAACCTTCCGTTATGGTGAACTTGCCATCAATAGAAACTGCGTCGTTTTGGTCTGAGCCTGTGTTTGACAGATCGTCTTCATCCACTGTAATGGCATCGACGTTTGTGATGGTCGGTTGGTCATCGACGATAGTCACTGGGATCACCGCAGAGCTGGTGTCACCATCAAAGTCCGTTGCGATGATTGGGAAGTTCAGCGTTAGCTCGTCGCTATTAATAGCGTGATCGATTGGGCCTTCCAACGTGAAGTTGTAAGAGCCATCCACATTCACTACCAACGTAAATACTGGATTGCCATCTGCCGTCGCACTGTAAGTGAAGCTGCCGTCAGCATTTGCCGTTTCTACGAGTACAACCGCTTCGCCATGTGAGGTAAGGCCAGCAACAGGATCCGTCGAGGAATCAAGTTGATAGCTCACCACTCGATCAGAGCCTTCTGTTGTGGTGAATTTACCGTCAATAGAAACGACACCATCTTGAGCAGAACCAACGCCCGATAAATCGTCTTCATCAACCGTAATAGAATCGACGTTTGTGATAGTTGGTTGGTCATCGACGATGGTCACTGGGATCACCGCTGAGCTGGTGTCACCATCAAAATCGGTCGCAATAATCGGGAAGTTCAGAGTTAGCTCGTCACTACCATTGGCATGGTCGATAGGGCCTTCTAGCGTAAAGTTATAAGAACCATCTACGTTAACAATCAAGGTAAAGACCGCGTTACCACCTGCGGTGGCTTGATAAGTAAAACTGCCGTCTGGGTTGGCCGTTTCAGTCATCGTTACCGCGACGCCTTGAGACGTCAGCCCTGCTACAGGGTCGGCAGAAGCATCCAATTGATAACTAACGACACCATCAGAACCTTGCGTTGTTGCAAATTGGCCGTTGATGGAAAGTGCATCATTTTGGTCTGAGCCAATCCCCGTCAAGTCATCTTCATCAACTTGGATTGCATCCACACTCGTGATGATTGGTTTATCATCGACGATAGTCACTGGGATGGTGGCAGAAGTTGTATCGCCATCAAAGTCAGTCGCAACAATTGGAAAGTTCAGCGTTAGCTCGTCGCTAGTAATAGCGTGATCGATTGGGCCCTCCATCGTGAAGTTATAAATACCATACAT
>NZ_JAWPOL010000306.1:0-1139 GCF_033391095.1 Vibrio sp. Vb0667
TGATGAGGCACACTCTAGAAATTTTGAGCGAGATTATAGAGAGATTTACTCAAAAAGCAATCGTTTGCTATTGGTGGCGGCACTAAAAAACGAGCCATTTGGCTCGCTTTAAGATTTACGCTTTGGAGTAGATATCACGCTCGCCTAGCCAGCGATCGATAATGGCGGCTGCATTGGTTGGGTAATTGTCGTGAATATGACGTGCAATACGTTGAACTTCGGGAATTAAGCGTTGATCTCGAACTAAATCGGCAATTTTGAAATCAGCCAAGCCTGTTTGTTTGGTGCCCAACAATTCGCCGGGCCCGCGGATCTCGAGGTCTTTCTGCGCAATAACAAAGCCATCGTTACTTTCACGCAGCACACCGAGTCGTTTTTGTGCGGTTTTCGACAGGGGGGCGTGGTACAGCAGGACACAGTGACTGGCAACAGAGCCTCGACCGACGCGGCCTCTTAACTGGTGTAATTGAGCCAAACCAAGGCGTTCAGGGTTTTCGATGATCATCAAGCTAGAGTTTGGCACGTCTACGCCAACTTCTATCACCGTCGTGGCTACGAGCAGGTGGAGCTTGTTGTCTTTAAACTCTTGCATGACAGCTTGCTTTTCGGCGGGCTTCATACGACCATGAACTAGGCCAATTTTTACATCTGGCAGTTTGCGCTGCAACTCTTCAGCGGTGTCTGCTGCGGCTTGAGCTTCCAACACTTCCGATTCATCGATCAGCGTACACACCCAATACGCTTGCTTGCCTTCGTTAAGACAAGCGTTTCGTACCCGCTCGACAATGTCGTCACGTTTGGTATCTGGAATGGCGACGGTTTGAATCGGCGTTCGGCCTGGTGGTAATTCGTCTATCACCGACGTTTCCAAATCAGCATACGCTGTCATTGCTAGTGTGCGAGGAATCGGAGTTGCCGTCATGATGAGCTGATGCGGATACGCGCCTTGTTTTGCCCCTTTCTCACGTAACTCTAATCGCTGATGGACGCCAAAGCGGTGCTGCTCATCAATGATGACTAAAGCTATGTGATGAAATTCCACATGTTCTTGGAAGAGGGCGTGAGTACCCACTATCATTTGCGCTTCACCGCTGGCAATGCGAGCCAGTTCCGTCTCTTTGGCTTTGCCCTTGAGCTTA
>NZ_JAWPOL010000307.1:0-1138 GCF_033391095.1 Vibrio sp. Vb0667
AACAATCATCACCAATAAATGTGGGGCATAATTTAGGTGATAATCATTCGTATTGGCATTTAATTTACATTGTTTACGTTTAGTGGAGATGAAACGATAAACACCTTCTAGAGCAAGGTAATTTAAGGCTCAAAAACAAAAAAAGACCCGAGAATGACTTCGGGTCTTTTCATTTGTTCTGCGCTAAGAGCTTTGTGTTGCTTCCGCTTTACGCCGTTGGGTTAAGTATTTCACCCAACTCTTGGCTTGATTCGATGGTTTGATTTCATTCGCACGTTTCGCATTCGCCAATGCGTCATCCAATCGATTCAACTTGTAGTAGGCTCTGGTTTTGATGAGCGCGACGTCAGCATTGCGACCTTTTACCTTATCCAAAGCAGCCAATGCTTGTTGGTAATGGCCTTGTTGAACAAGTAGCTGAGAGTAGTTCCAGTAGTATTTAGAATCCAACTTCGCGGCAATTCGCCAACTATCGATGGATTTATCCCACTCTTTTGCCATCTGCCAATAGGTCGCCTGCTGAGCTTTTAACTGGCTATCGACGTTAAGGTCTTCCAACTGCTCCATAATTAAAGCAGCACGCTCTGGGATTCCACGTTTCGCATAAAGCTGTGCCAGCAGTTTAAAATCATCTTGACTGAGCGCGACACCTTGTAGCTTGGCTAAAGCCATTGAATCTAGTGCGCGTTTGCTGTCATCGACACGTAAGTGCAAAGCGACGAGCTGACGCCACCACTCCACCCGTTCAGGCTCAATTGCAATCAAACGTTTGATGGTGACAATAGCAGGCTGCCACTTTTTGAGTTCCAGTTCAGACGAAAGCTTAATCGACAATGGACCGAGTTCATCTGGCTGACCAAACTTCTCGTAGCGACCCATCGCTGACAGCACTTTATTCCATTGGCTCAACTGGTAATGCGATTGTACGATGCGCAGCCAAACTTCATGAGCTTTCTGGTTTTTAGGTACGGATTTACTCAACTCGTAATAGTGCGGCAAGGCTTTAGCAAACTGTTGTTCGTTCAACAAAATATCCGCTAGCATTTTACGTGTTTGCCACGCTTGCTCGTCTTGCAATAAACCGCTGCTTACCGCGAAATCCAGTTGCTTGATAGCTGGCTTAACTTGCTCATTCTGC
>NZ_JAWPOL010000030.1:0-50403 GCF_033391095.1 Vibrio sp. Vb0667
TGGTGATTTCTCCAATTGATTTTCCGGTGTAGCGGTTTCCGACGTCTCGGAAAACCAAGTAGTTCTCTCAAAGTTACCTCTATTAACGACACCAAATTCAGAAGCTTTAGAAAAAAGTTTAAAAAAATAACATTGCGAGATTTAGCTAATAAAATTGAAGAAAAGTAAGAAAAAGTGCTCAAGTTTCCACAAATCGAGCCGAGAGGGCTAAATTGTATAGAAAATCAGCAAAAGGAAACAATTAAAGGTAAGTTCGCAGACGATAGACGTGAAGATTAGAAAAGAAAAAGCCCCTTTTCCTTTGAGAGAACTGGGGCTAGGTTGGTCGCCAGAGCCTATGTGGAGATCAAGAGAAATGAACACATTTCCGGCATACCGAGTGCAACTTTACATTGAAAATGATTGGCAGGTGAGAGATGAGAGAGCCGCTCATTCTATTGTAAAGCTGCTTGCCAAAAGCCTGCATTCCCATCCACGTCTGAATGTATTGAGTACAGGCTAAGTAAACTACTGCAATAGTGACATTGCAGAGTTTGGCAACTGTTTCGCTTGAGCAAGAATCGATGTACCTGCTTGTTGCAAAATTTGTGCTTTGGTCATTTGCGTGGTTTCTTTCGCAAAATCTGTATCTTTAATTCGGCTGTTCGATGCGTCAACGTTTTCTTGGATATTCGCCAAGTTGTTGATGCTGTGACTCAAACGGTTTTGCTTCGCACCTAAGTCTGCACGTTGCGAGTCTACGTATTTCAGTGCCGAATCCAGCACAGAAATCGCGTTTTGAGAACCTTGTACCGTGGTCATATCAATATCTTGTACTGACGTTCTGATAGGTTCATCACTCAGGCCAAGCTCAGATGCTAATCCACCAGAAATAGAAATCTCACCCTGAACGTTTGGATGCGCGACAAAAACTTGCAACTTGCCATCTTCACTTACAGACGCATTAATCATATCAGACTGACCATTAATGTAAGTGGCAAGCTCTTCGATGTCGTCGCCCGCTTTGGCATTAATGTTGATTTCTAGATCATCAACATTGCCGTCTTCGTCTTCACCCATACCTGGTAGCGTGATCTTCAAGTCAGATTTAGCTGGGTCAACGCTCCAGTTTTTATCTTTACCGTTCTCAGATAAGAAGGTCACACCGCCCATGCGAGTATCGTCCGCACGAATGCTGGTGAGTCCCATGATCATGGCTTCACCTGAGCTCGCACCAATCTGGAATGCCGCTTCACCGAATGAGCCGTTCAATAGACGACGACCACCAAATGAAGTGGTTTCCGCAATACGGTTTAGCTCGTCAATCAATGCCATTGACTCTTCGTTGATCGCCTGACGCTCAGCTGGAGAGTTAGTACCGTTCGATGATTGAATCGCAAGGTCACGCATTCGTTGCATGACAGAGGTTGCCTCATTCATCGCACCTTCAGCGGTTTGTGCAATCGAGATACCATCGTTCGCGTTACGCATTGCGACATCTAGGCCACGAGACTGTGCAGTTAAGCGGTTAGAGATCTGTAGACCTGCCGCATCATCTTTTGCACTGTTAATCTTATGTCCTGAAGATAAGCGCTCCATCGACGTGTTTAATTCATCAGTCGCTTTGTTTAGGTAACGCTGCGCGGTCATCGCGGAGACGTTAGTACTAACTGTTACAGCCATTTTGCTCTCCTGTTGAGTTCGCAAGCTTTTGCGAAGCGGCCAGCTTTACTCTCATTTGGATAAGCACTGACCGTAAAAGTTACTTGCTAAATCTGCCTTAAACGCAGGGTTTAGAATCTCTAAATCTGTTCTGATATTTTCAATACAATTTGTGTGCCAACTTGCGTAAATTATTTAACTACTTTTAAAAGAATCAAATAAACAATAAGTTAGCTTTATCATTAAGCTATTTCCGGTTTGTCAGCCTCATCTTAGCCCAAGGGTATTGAACGCTGCCCTGTTGCCGCCCGACTTGCCTCCCGCATCATTGCCGCTTTGGGTAAAATCGTGCCGCATGACATCTCAGACTCTCAGGTTACGTCGACTTATCGCGCTTAAGGCTTTGCACATAAGGCATCAAAATCAGACAATGTGTATGAGTGTCATACTAGATGTAGTTAAACAACGTTAGATCTTTGGTCTTACCGAATGCTTGTTGCGATGCCTGTAACGCTCGCGAGTTTTCACTGAACTCGATCACGGCTTTGGAGTAATCCAAGTCCTCAAAGTTGCTCTTCGCTTTTGCCAGAGACAAATTAAAGTCTTCATGATTTTGCTCTTGGATATCCAGCGTACTCAATCGAGCACCGGCATCTGTACGCGCTTTATTCAAATGGATAAAAGCAGCGTGGAATTCTTCTGTCATTTGGTGCAATTTAGCAGTCGCCGACGTATCCGAAACCGATTTGTCTGACCATGCCATTGCATCCTTGAAGGTATCGAAAATGCTGAACTCTGCCCGCTTTTCGATCTCAATGCTGTCACCAGGCGTAATTTGGCCTTTTACGTGCACTTTCAGGCCTTTGTATTCAATCCCTTTCTCTGGTGAAAACTCATCGGCATCCACTACTTTGCCGTTACGCTCTAATTGGTAACCAAATTTGCCGTTATTCATATCGACAAATGTCACGCGATACGCCGCATCATCCTTAGCGTCAACGTTAGTAGCTTTGTTTAGCAACAGCTCAGAGCCGTTTTGTAGATCGTAATTTGGCTGATAGTCGCCAAATGGGTTTGGTATCTCCATAAACAGCTTGCTGCCGGGATCGTTCATTGGCATCTCAAGCATGCTGGAGACTTTCATTTTGCGCTGATAATCGTCCCCAGCGTATTGCACGCTACCATCTTTATCGCGATAAAATGGTTGGCTTTTTGGCTTAGTGCCAGCAAACACGTAGTTACCAGATTCATCTTGCGAGTTCACCAAGTTAAGGAAGTTGTTCGCAATCTCTTCTAGCTCACGCTTCTTTGCTTGTCGGTCTTCAGCAGAAAAGGCACCGTTAATCATCTCCATCGTTAAGCGCTTCGACTCGTCGGCAAAATTCTCCGCATTGGCGATATTAACTTCGTGGTTTTCTAGACGATTACGCACCAACACTATCGAGCTAAGATATTGTTGTAGCTGTTCTTGTTGCTGACTAATGTTTTGGATGTAATGCGCAGCGAGGGGGTCGTCACTAGGTTTCAGTAACTTTTTCCCTGAAGCAAGCTGCTCTTGGTTGTGGTGAACCTTATTCTCTTGACGACGCAGATCATTTTGTACGGACTGATAGTTATGGAAACTAGAAATTCGGGTTAGCACTTATCTCTTCTCCTTACCTCAGTTGTAAAATGGTATTGAAGGTATCGTTCGCCGCTTGCATCACACGTGATGAAGCCATGTACGCTTGTTGAAACTTCATCATGTTGGCCGCTTCTTCATCGAGGTTAACGCCAGAAATAGAAGCAACGCGCTCTTGCGCCGCTTCATGCTCTAAACGAGCGACGGAGGCTAAACGGTTTGCTGTAGAAGACTTCAGTCCAACTTCGGTATTGAGGTTATGATAAACATCGATCAAGGTACTGGATTTTCCATCCATCATCTTGTCTGTTTGGATCTTCTGCATTTTTCTCAAGTTGCCGTTACCACCTTCAGAAGGCACCAAGTTTGCGGTGAATTTATCATTCATCAGTGCGCCTTCGCTCAACTCAAACACGGTTGCATCGCCGTTTTTATACAGCGGATGGCTTTTCGGCACTGATATTTCAATCTTCGGGTTATCTTTATCTAACGGGTATGAGTATTTGTCCGATAGTAAATTACCCTTGTTATCCGTGATCTTTAACCACGGCTTATCATGCTTCTCGTCGGTTGGTTGTACGGTAACCTCAAACTCTTTAACATCCCCCGCCTCACGAATTTTAAACTTGGCGTTACCTTGGGCAAAAGTGGTTGAGGCTTCATAACTTTGTGCGGCAATAGCTTTTGCGTCATTGGTTTCCATCTTTATGATGGCTGCACCACTTCTCGTTGGGCGGAGCAATACGCGCTCACCGGCGGCAAGGCCTTCACCAATTTGCACTTTCATACCATCCAGAACAAATGACGAATCCGAACGGTCGATGTTCAACGACATTTGCTCACCTTTCGGTGTTGTCACGCTGTATTGATCGCCATCATAACGCAGCGAATATTCACCACCTTTGATCGCGGAAATGTCCTCGATGTAAACCGCAACATCAGCTTGGGAGTCAGGCGCAGCAAAAACTCGAGATTTTGCCACCAGCTCAGAGTTCACGTCGGTAAATACGTCTTTACCTATCTTACCGTTGAGATCCAGACCTTGAGATTGCAGCTGATTAATTTTGTAGGAAAAGCCCGTCGCTAAACGGCCCATTTCATCTTGCAGTTGTGGGATGTGTTTGTCGCGCATTTCAAGTAAAGCGCCGATTTTGCCATCCATATCATCAGACTTGATCGCTTTAATGCCATTCCCTTCCACCATTGCTAATCGTCTTTGATGAACATCCGGATAGCCATCGATCATTTTGAGCTGGCTTGCTTCCGTGCCAGAAACAAGAGTGTGTCCATTGCCGATATGAACATTAAACCCTTCCGCATTTTTGCGTGGGGTTACGGTAACTTTGGTGTACTCTGACAGCTCAGTAACCAGCTTTTCATGCTGATCCATCAGGTCATTATGTGGACCGGGAGTACGCATCATCAGTCGATGAATATCGCGAATTTCCAACGCAAGTTGATTAACGCGCTCAATGCCCATATCCAATTTTTTATTGGTGACATCAGATTGCAGTCGCACGGTTTCGTGGAAATCATTTAATGTATCAGAGAAGATTTTCGCCTTTTCCAATACCACTTTTCGTGCCCCTAAATCGTTCGGGGTATCTGCCATGGTTTTTACCGCATCGAACCACTCATTCAGGTTCTCGGGAATTTTCTTCGATGCCACAGAGCTCAACATGCTAGAAAGCATATCAAGATTATCTTGGGTATCCGTTTTGTTGGCATTGTTGGTCGACGACAGGTTCAGTTCATTCACGGCAAACTGATCCCACGAGCGGCGAACATTTTCCACATGCACACCCATGCCGTAGGTAGAACCACCAAACATGCGCGGATCATTCGTGCCTTGGATAACAGACTGACGGCTATAACCCTCTGTATTAACATTAGAAATGTTATGACCAGTGGTGTTTAATTGTCTCTGAGCAGTAAGCACACTTTGAGTACCTACATTCAGAAGATCTGACGCCATACATGCCCCCAAAAACGAAATATAAATCGGCAAAACCGATCACCTAGACACGTTAAAAGCAAAAGATGTGCCAAGTGATAGAAAGGCGTAGATATTCAGATAAAGTGAAGGCTTGCACTATGGCAAGCCTTCGAGAACGTCATAAATTGGCGCAGAGACATTACATACTTTCGATTTTATCCTTCACCTGCAGGACTTTATCTGCGTAGTTCGGATCGGTCGCGTAACCCGCACTGTGGATACCGCGAATAAACGACTCTGAATTCCCGCGTTGCTGCAATGCTGTCTCGTAACGTGGGTTGTCATTCAAAAATCGTACAAAGTCATTAAAGCTGTCTTCGTAACTTGAGTATGAGCGAAACGCTGCCGTCTCTTTCACTGGCGTGTTATCGTGGAACTCTAAAGTTTGAGTCGTCACTTTGTCACCCTGCCAGCTTCGATCTGCTTTGATATTAAATAAGTTGTTGCTGCTGCCACGCGCGTTCTTCACGACCTTTTGCCCCCACCCCGTTTCCAAAGCGGCTTGCGCAAGTAGCAGAGATGGCTCGACTCCTAGGGCTTTCGCAGCTTTCTCCGCGTATGGCTTCATCGAGTTAACAAAGGATTCTGGTGAATCGAATCGAGTGGATTCATTGCTTGGTCGAGATAGTTGACCAGATTCAATCAAGCGCTGTTCAATCTCGCGCGCTTTTTTCGGGTCAACACGACGATATTCCGCAGCATTGTTTGCCGCATCACGCATAGCCGTTTCTTTTTTGTCGTTCCCTTGCCCAGCCGTTAATTGCTTAACAATCATATCGGCCAGTCCCATTGAACCAGACGAACTCAATTCACTCGCCATCTGTTCATCCAACATTTGTCGGTAGAACTTCTCGTTTTGGCTGTTCATCATGTTGGACTCAAAGCCCTCATTGGCTTCACGCATGGATTTCAACATCATGGAGGTGAAGATCGATTCGAACTGACGAGCAGCCGCATGCAATGCTTCTTGCTCGCCATCTTTTCCCTCTTTCACTGCTTTTTGACGCAGAGTATCCAGAGAACTGATGTCATGGATAAAACCAATGTCGTTAGGATTGTTCATTATACCTACCTCCTAACCATTAAATGATGATCAACTGGCCTTCAATGGCACCAGCTTGCTTCAATGCTTGTAAAATTGCCATCAAGTCCGAAGGCGCAGCCCCGACTTGGTTCACGGCACGGACCAAATCATCCAACGTTAAGCCTGGTTCGAACTTAAACATTTTGCCTTGCTCTTCGCTGACTTCGATATCCGAGTCTGGTACGACTACGGTTTGCCCACCAGAAAAGCCGTTAGGTTGGCTAACATTCAGGTTTTCTTTGATCGCAACCGTCATGCCGCCGTGCGTTACTGCTGCTGGTTTAAGACGCACATGCTTACCAACTACGATGGTGCCCGTGCGAGAGTTAACGATGATTTTGGCTGCACCATCTGCTGGGTCAAACTCTAGGTTTTCAATTGCCGATAAGAACGCAACACGCTGGCTGACGTCACGAGGAGCACGCACGCGCACTGATGTCGCGTCAACAGCGCTCGCCATTTGTGGGCCAAGGAAGTTGTTTACAGCATCCGCCATACGTTGAGCCGTTGTGAAGTCTGACTCAAGCAAGTTGAACGTGATGTAATCACCACGACCAAATGGGTTTGGAATTTCTCGCTCTACTGTCGCACCACTAGAGATAAGACCAACGGTTGGATTGTTACCTACGATTTTAGAACCGTCAGCGCCTTCAGCACTGAAGCCGCTCACCACTAAGTTACCTTGAGCAACCGCGTAAACTTGACCGTCGAGACCTTTGAGGAACGTTTGCAGCAAGGTGCCACCACGCAAACTTTTAGCACTTCCGATGGAAGAGACAGTCACGTCCACTTGCTGACCCGGTTTAGAGAAAGGCGGCAATTCTGCCGTAACCATGACTGCGGCAACGTTTTTAATTTTTGGCTTTGTGCCCGGCGGCATCTGAATGCCGAAGTTTTGCAGCATGGCGGCGAAACTTTGCTCTGTAAACGGGTTCGCTTCACCCGTACCAGGTAAGCCTGAAACCAAACCATAACCCACGAGTTGGTTGCTTCGTACACCTGCCACTTGCGCGACGTCTTTGATACGTGCGGCTTGGGCTACGGTAGAAAACAGAGCAACGCTCATCAGTACTAAAAGGAGTTTTTTCATGCTTACTTATCTCTTGCAGTCAAATTGCCGTCAGCACGGCGTGTTATAGCGCTACATTAAAGAATCGTGCCAAGAAGCCTGGCTCTTGCATATCTTGTTGCAAACCAGTGCCAGAGTACTGAATTCTTGCGTTAGAAACGCGATTTGATGCAATGGTGTTGTCGAAATTAATATCATCCGGACGAATAGTGCCACTTAAACGTATGTACTCATCACCCGTATTTAGCGTCATCCACTTCTCACCGCGGATCACGAGGTTGCCGTTTGCCAGTACTTCGATCACCTCAACAGTGATGTAACCACTGATGCTGTTGCTCTGCTTTGCAGAAGAGTCACCTGCAAATGAGTTGGAGTTGTTTAAGTCATAAGAGAAATTATATTTTCCGCCAATTTTCAGCTCTTCTCCGCCCACTTGAAGCGGGTCCATTTGCGCTTCATTGGTTTTCGATAAATCGGCATTTGCGCTTTTCGTCGCACTGGTTGTCTCATCAAGTGTTACGGTAATAATGTCGCCAATACCACGTGGTTTAGAATCGTCGTAGAGATCGGTAATGTGCTCGGCGCTAAACAACGAACCTGTTGCAGCAGCGTAATGCTCAGGTTTGTTTTTCGGATGAATTGGAGCCCAAGCAGGGTCGCCAGCAACCGGATCGCTCCTACCACGTAAAGTATCTACAATACCGCTGCTCTCTTCTTTCGATTTATCACCTTCTACTGCGTCGACCACAGTGGTTGCTTGTGTCACTTCATCCGTTTCAATCGGTTCCAACATGGCACAGCCCGACATCGTAGCAATCAAAGCGAGTAGGCAAATACGTTTCATCGTGAGCTCCTCAAATCTTGCTCTTAATCGTTACAATTGCTGGTTAACGAAGCTCATCATCTTATCGACTGACGAGATCACTTTTGAGTTCATTTCGTAAACGCGCTGGGCTTCGATCATATTGACCAACTCTTCTGTTACATTCACGTTGGACGCTTCCAGCATGGATTGACGAATTTCCCCCAAACCGTCCAAACCAGGAACACCCTCTTGTGGATCGCCACTGGCCCCCGTTGGTAAGTAAAGGTTCTGACCAATTGGCTCTAGGCCACCCGGGTTAACAAAATCTGTAATGGTTAACTGACCAACGACTTGGTTGTCTTGCTGCCCTCGGACGCGAACCGACACTTCACCATCCGTACCGACAGTAATAGAAATCGCATCTTCTGGAATCACAATTTCAGGCTCTACAGGGTAGCCAGAACCCGACGTGACTAACGTGCCTTCACCATTTAGCGTGAACTGACCGTTACGGGTATAACCGATGTTGCCGTCCGGCAATGTCACTTGAAAAAAGCCGTCGCCTTCCACCATCATGTCCAGTGCGTTGGTCGTTGTCTGTGCATTGCCGTGCGTGTGCACTTTTTGCGTCGCAACCACTTTAGAACCCGCACCTAGCATCAAGCCACTTGGCAGTTCCGTGTTCTGAGATGACTGGCCGCCAGGCTGGTTGATGTTCTGATAGAACAGATCTTCGAATACTGCACGGCTCTTTTTGTAGCCGACAGTAGAGGCGTTCGCCAAGTTGTTCGAAATCGTGGCAATGTTGGTTTGTTGGGCGTCTAGACCTGTTTTACTTACCCATAGTGCTGGATGCATAGTGAACCTCTAACTCTGTTAACTCATACGAAGCAGTGAATCTGAAGATTTATCCATTTCTTCAGCTGTGCTCATCATCTTGACTTGCATTTCAAACTGACGTTGTAAGTCAATCAATGCGGTCATTTCACCTACGGCATTCACGTTACTGCCTTCTATCGCTCCCGTCTGGAGGCTAACAGTCGCGTCTGCTTCGTAAGGTTGGTTTGGAGTTTTATGGCGAAATAAGCCATTGGTGTCTTTAAACAAGCTTTGATCATTAGGCTTAACAAGCTTAATGCGATCAACCGCTTGGAATTCTTCTGCCGGGGCACCTTGAGGAAGTACAGAGATGGTGCCATCCCGACCGATTTCAATTTTGGAGAGAGGAATAGGCAAAGTAATCGGCGCGTCGTTTTCACCCAGCACCAAATGACCACTTGCGTTGGTAAGCATGCCATTTTGATCGACTTTTAGGTTGCCGTTACGGGTCAACCCTTCTTTCCCTGTGTGATCGAGTACCGATATCCAACCGCTGCCTTCAATCGTCACATCCAGATCACGCCCTGTTGTAATCACGCTACCTTGAGCAAAGTTATGCCCTGGACGCTCTGTCATGCTGAACACACGTGAAGGATGGCCTTCACCATAAGCCTGCATTGAGCGAGCCTGTGCTAAATCAGCCCGAAATCCGGTCGTGCTTACGTTAGCCAAGTTATTAGCGCGCAATTGTAGTGCCTGCATATTTTGCTTGGCGCCACTCATTGCGAGAAACAGTGCGCGATCCATAAATTACTCCAAAAAATCTCTCTGTACACGGAGTAAAAGCAATAGTTATGCCAAAACAAAAATAGGCTTATCAATCAATACTTTGAATTAACAATCAACAATTAAAAGAGGTCAATAGGGGCAGAAAACTGTAACGAGAGGCAAGGTTTTGATCCATACGGCGGCAACAGCGGCAAATCGTAGATCAAAGCATGCTTAGCCTGAGTGAGGTGTATTCAGGCTAAGCATCAGATGAATGTCATGATGAAAGTGAACAAAGCGGTAATTACTAAGAAGCAATCACACGCCATTGCTTACTCAAGCAGAGTATCGAATGACCCAGCTAGTGCTCTAGCGGATCTGTAAGATATTCTGTTGTAGTTGGTTGTGTACTTCGAGCGAACGTGAGTTTGCTTGGAAGTTACGCTGAGCAGAGATCAGGTCCACCAACTCCTGCGTCATATCAATGTTTGACTGTTCCAGCATACCGTTATTGATGGTGCCGAAAGAGCCTTTATTTGATTCACCCCAGATCTTGTCACCAGAGAACTGCGTTGAATCCCATTGAGTGCCGCCTTTCTTATCCAGACCTTGCTCGTTTGGAACACGTACGAGAGCAACACGACCCAATGTAACGTTTTCACCGTTTGAGTAAGTTCCCAATACGCTGCCGTTTTCATCGAAGTCAACTTTGGTTAGGAAGCCCGTCGTTGCACCGTCTTCGTCAAACTTAGTCAGTTCGAACGGAGCCGCAAACTGTGTTGCTGAGCCTAAGCCGAAGTTAAGCGTCTGCGCAGGATCGGCACCATTCATATCGACTGGTGTCGTGTTCGTCGCCGGATCGCCCAGAGCCACAGAAGTGATTGGCTGACCATTGTTCAAGCTCGCCAACGTACCATCGTTGTTGAACTTCATGGTATGCCCCACATGACCTGTTGGCGTTTGCGCATCACCAGCCGCAACATTTAAAGGCTTTTCACCTTCTTTATCTGTCACGGTGTAGTAAGTGTTCCATGTATTTGGCTGAGTCTGATCTTTCAAGTAATACGTCGTTAGCTTGTAAGACTGACCCATCGAGTCATAAATTGTCGAAGAGGTTGAACGGTTGTATGTATCTGGGTCTGAAAAATCAAACTGCGTTGGATCTTTCAAATCGCCGTTCGCTGGCAAGTTCACACCCACTTCAATGTTTGCTGTTTGTTTTGGCTTACCAAATTCAGCAGGAATATTGATGGGTTGTGGCTCGTATGAAGAAACCTCACCAGAGCTTGGGTCCACTTGGTAACCTAATAAGAACTCGTCGTTCGCGGTCACCATGTAGTTTTCTTTATTTAAGTGAAATGCACCATTACGTGTCAGTTCATTCTGTTGTGGAGTTAGACGCTCTTTCGCTACAGCGAAAAAACCTGTCCCCGAAACACGCAAATCCATTGGGTTGTTGGTGTAAATGCTAGAGCCTTCATGGAACTGCTGTGCCACTTGGCTTGCTTGCGCACCACCACCCGGTGTGGTTTTTGCGTTAGTAAATAAAGAGTTAGAGTAGACATCAGCAAACTCAGCACGGGACTCTTTAAAGCCGTAAGTGTTGGCGTTCGCAATGTTGTTACTGGTGGTATTCAAATCCAGTTGGGCGGCGGACAAACCGCTTAAAGATACATATGACATTCCAAAATCTCCTAATCTAGCGAGCTATGACTACGCTTTGCCGACTTCCAATACTTCTGCAAGTCGAACTGGCGATTCAAAACCAGCCAGATTGAGTAATACGTTTCCGTCACCTTTGCCAAGCAATACGCTGTTTACGTTGGCGTATGTCGATACTGGGAACTCTTGCGACTCCCCTTCAACTAAGCCAGACGCTTTCACTTTGTATTTGCCAGCTGGCAGTGGATTTCCGCTTTCATCTTTACCGTCCCAAAGCACACGCGTGTCGCCGGCTGGTTTCGCCCCTACCTCAAAGGTACGAACCAGTTGGCCAGCTTCATCCTCTACACGAACAAACAGATTATCGATAGATTGTGAAAGCTTAACCATTGCCGCCATTGGTGCGTCGTCCTGCTTCACACCTGCTGCTCCTGGGACCAATACGTCACGCCCTACCAAAGAGGAAGCTTGTAACGCTTGATTTGATGTCATTGACGAATTCAAACTCTCAAACTGAGTGTTCATCTTGCCAATGCCATCAACGGTCGCAAATGAAGCCATTTGCGCAATCATCTGGTCATTACTTACCGGCTTAAAAGGGTCTTGCTGAGACAGTTGCTTCGTGAGCAATGATAAGAAGTCTTCCTGTTTTAGGTCCTGCTTACCCGTGCTCTCTTCCGCTTTCTTGTTACTCTCTTGTAGACTTTTAAGCTGGTCGATATAGGACAAGCCGCTTTGACCAACGTTGTTAATTCCGGCCATACGCTACCCCCTTATCCTTATTGACCCATCTGCAGCGTACGCAGCAGCATTTGTTTACTAGAATCAGCGACCTGTACATTAGTTTGGTATGCACGAGAAGCTGAAATCATGTTTGCCATTTCTTCCATTACATTGACGTTAGGCTTGTAAATGTAGCCTTCTTCGTTTGCAAGGGGATGGTCTGGGTTGTACTCCGCACTCAGCGGTTTATCACTTTCTACAATACCCATCACTTTCACTGGCACCGTATCACCGCCACGCATGGCGTTACTTAACTCTGCACCAAACACTGCATGACGCGCTTTGTAAGTGTCTTTCGCAGAGCTGCTGACACTGTCGGCGTTCGCCAAGTTGCTTGAGGTAGTATTCAGACGAACGGATTCAGCGCTCATTGCGGAACCTGTCACATTGAAAACGTTAAATAAGCTCATCTAAATTATTCCCCTTTGATTGCTTTGGTTAAGTTCTTGAATTTGCTGCCTAGAAAGTCGAGTGATGCTTGGTGTCTGATTTGGTTTTGCATAAACAAGTTACGCTCTAAATCCAAGTCTACCGTGTTGCCATCTCCCGTATCTGGTTGCGTAGGAAGACGATATAACTTGTCCCCAACCAACGTTGTAGTGGCAGGAATATGCCGACCATCTGTGCGACTAAGACCAATGCTTGCCCCAGATGTTGCCGCTTGCAATTCCTTCGCAAAGTCTAAACCTCTTGCTTTGTAACCAGGCGTGTTTGCTTGTGCGATATTGGTGGAAATCACCTCTGCATTGCGCTCACGTACGCCCACCGTGTGCTGGTGGATGCCTAGTGCATTGTCAAAAGATATAGCCATGTTTGCCTCTACAATTAAGAACTGACCGTGATTGATAACCAAAAAGCAATTAGCATGCCAAAACCTAAAGCATTACACCAACCTAGTGGTTACCGTGAATTGAAATAGCAATAAGTGAGCCAAAGTAACTGGAATGTCATGTCGTATCACTTTGCTCACTTAATAAAGATACACCGTGTTGAGGGCACAAGGCAAAAACGCGCTTCAACTAATTGAGTGATACATGAAGCGCTCGGCGCAGAAAGTAACAAACAAAAAAGCCTGACACGAAGTCAGGCTTTTCTATCAATGAAGAGATACCGCTATTTAAGCTTGTAAATGATGCCCGGATTACAGCGCACCATTTCAAATTTATCAGTCAGACCAGTTAGCGACTCTGATGCCCCTAACAGCAAGTAACCACCAGGGTTTAAACTGCTCGCCATTTGGTTAAGCACTTTAGATTTCATTTCTGGAGAAAAGTAAATCAATACGTTACGACAGAAAATGATGTCGAACTTACCCATCAGTGCGTAACTGTCCATCAAGTTTTGTGGACGAAAGTTCACCAAACGCTTGACGTTATCTTTGACTTTCATGCGACCACCGTCCGCATTTTCAAAGAAGGTGCGACGACGTTCTGGTGAAAGCCCGCGACCCAAAGCCAAGTTGTCGTACACCCCTGCACGACACATCTCGAGCATACTTGCCGAAATATCTGTGGCTGTAATGGACACGTTTGGTAACAAGCCCGGCTTGCGCTGTTGCGTTTCCAGGATCGTCATTGCAATAGAATACGGTTCTTGGCCCGATGAACTGGCAGCAGACCAGATCTTAATTGGGCGCTTACTTGCCGCTACTTCTGGCAATAATTTGTCAGCTAAAACCGTGAACGGATAAGTATCTCGAAACCACAAGGTTTCGTTAGTCGTCATCGCATCCACAGCGGCGACTCGTAATTCTCGATTACGCCCTGTAACAACATCACGTAGCAAATCTGATAACGATGCGAGCTTAAACTTCGTCACTAAAGGACTCAGTCGGCTACGCACGAGGTATTGCTTGCTATCACCTAACACGATGCCACATTGCGATTCTAGAAAACGGCTAAAGTCACGATACTCTTGATCACTGATTGTAATAGCAGTCATTAATGTCTCTTTTATTGTGTTAATGCAGATTTAACCGCGTTACCCAACTCATCTGGGTTAAATTTCGCAATGAAGGTGTTGGCACCTACACGCTCAACCATAGCTTGGTTGAATACACCACTTAATGAAGAATGGAGGATAACATAAAGGTCTTTCAAATCGGCATGTCTGCGAATTTCAGCCGTTAAGGTATAGCCGTCCATTTCTGGCATTTCAATATCGGAAATAACCAACGAAATTTGATCGTAGATATTGCCTTCTTGAGCCATTTCAATCAACTTATTGTACGCTTCTTTGCCGTCTTTGACAGATACGACCTCAAAACCGATGGATGTAATCGCACGCTCTACCTGTTTACGCGCGACCGTCGAGTCATCAGCAATCAGTATGCGGCGTACAATAGGCTTTTCTTGCTCTGCTTGTGCGATTTCTTCGCCAATAGCGGAATCCATCGTTTCATCAACTGGCGCAATTTCTGCCAGGATTTTTTCAACGTCAAGGATTTCAACCAGCTCATTGTCAATGTTTGTCACGGCAGTCAAATAGTGCGCTTTACCTGCGCCGTCTGGCGGTGGCAAAATCGCTTCCCAATGCATATTGATAATACGCTCAACCGATGATACCAAAAATGCTTGGATCGTACGGTTAAATTCTGCAATAACAACAAAACATTTATCTAAATCAGTGGTTGGGCGGCCACCAATTGCCAGGCTCAAATCAATAACGGACACGGTATGGCCGCGGATATGAGCGATACCTTTAACCAGAGGGTGTAGATTTGGCATTGAAGTCAGCTTAGGGCACTGTAGTACTTCTTTCACTTTGAATACGTTAATGCCGTAGCGCTGTCGGCCCATCAGTCGAAAGGTCAATAATTCCAATCGGTTCTGACCGACGAGTTGCGTACGCTGATTCACCGAGTCAAGAATCCCCGTCATATGCTCATCTCCATCTCAAACTTTTTGTTTTTAAATGATACTCTACCACTGGCAAGCACGATACCAGGGAGACAGTATGGCGTATTTCACTTTCACTTCGACACCATTGACTATGACAATATGTAGAGCGCTAATTACAAAGTACGCTAAGTCTATCGGCATTTTGCTCAGTATGTTTAGCTTTTTTGTTCATTCAGCTTCAGATAATCAGATCGAGCAAATAAAAACAGCAGCAGAACAACATATTCTTGCTACGGTTGATCAGCCTGATGGTGGCGAGCTATCTGTTAATGCGGCAGAGATCGACTCGAGAATAAAAGCAACGGATTGCCCTGTTCCGTTAGATACATCTGCCTCTTCCACCAGCAGCACGAGAAGTAACATCAATGTGTTAGTGGAATGCCAACCGGATGACTGGAAAGTCTATGTCCCTGTGAGGATCTCGGTATCAGTACCAATGATCGTCGCGACACGAACACTAGGGAGAGGAGAAATCGTCAGCGCATCGGATGTTACCACTTCCATGATCGAGCTACAGCGCTTTCGTAAAGATGGATTTTCTAGCTACGATCAAGTGGTTGGGGCAAAGCTAAAGCGTAATGTTCGCTTAGGCGATGTCGTAGAGAGAAATGATGTTTGTGTGGTATGCCGAAATGAAAAGGTCATTATCAAAGCGGTGAATTCTGGCATGACGATCACAACGCAAGGCACAGCATTGCAGGATGGTTCAGCTGGCGATCAAGTAAGAGTGAAAAATGATAAGTCACAACGTATAATAGAAGGCATAGTGACTGACATTGCGGAAATCACTGTTAATTTTTAATACCCACTGGTAGCGTGTTTAAACTGATCAATAAAAATGCAAAAAATGACTAAAGTTATTTTTGCGCTGGTCGATAGTCTGGATACCAGTATTACGATACAAGGCAAAGGTTAAACATGGCAGGTATAGATAATATACGTTCAGGGCAAATGATGACGACAACAAGTCGCGCACCTGCACGTAACGATTCCAATGCTACCAGCACGACAGAATCAAAAAAGGCGCCAGCGCAACAAGACGCAGTATCACTCAGCCAGCAAAGTAAAGCCGTCAGTAAACTCCAGAAGGATATGGCAGCTTCTCCGGCATATGACAGCGCCAAAGTTGCAGCAATCAAAGAAGCTATCACAAACGGTTCATACAAAGTCGATCCTGAAAAATTGGCTGACAACATGATTAAGTTTGAAAACGAATTGCAAGGCAAAAGCTAACTGACTTAGGCCGAAGGTAAGTATTTTATGGCAGCATTAGTCGATCTCGTTAATTTCCAGCTAGAAAATGCTAAGGCACTTTCCGCTGTTTTACGCCAAGAAACACAAGCAATAACGGCGCGTGTCTCTACCGAGATTGAGAACATTGCCAAACAGAAGATGACGCTCATTGATCAGCTCAGAACAACTGATCAGCGAATCGCCTCTCACCCGCACGTCAATCAACTTACTGAAGATGAGCACCTAAGTCAGGTTGTTGCTCAAATCCAATCGATTGTCCTCGACTGTCAACAAGTTAACCAAGTAAATGGCGAATCGCTTAGTCGCGCACAGCTGAGCTTCAATAAACTCAACAACATGCTCCAGCGAACTCATGGCAAAGTTGGCATGACCTACAATGCGGGCGGAAAAACCCACACCATCTCGACGCTTGGCACCAATATAAAAGCTTAAACGTCACTCCTACCCTCAATTCCCGCGCTCACGTAGATATAAAAAAGCGACTCATTGTTACCAATCAGCCGCTCAAAAAGATTATCTGTCTAGTGAAATGGTTTAAAACAAGGTTTGTTGACGCTTCTCAGGCACCTGTTGAACTTCTCCGTAATCACGTAGCTTATCCATTTTACGGATATCCAGACGCAGCTCAGTCACATAACTGTCTTCAACAAGATAACTACGCACAACTTCTGCACCACGAATTACACCATCGACGGCACCAGTGGTGCTTTCAATACCCAAACGCTGGTCTTGCAGCTCTGCACGTCCACTAACACGCATGCCATAAACTTGCTCTGCTAGCTCACGATAAGCATCAATTTTTGATGCGCGCATTGCTCGTACACGCTTTTCTTCTACTGTGCGGCCTGTTTGCTCACTGACGCTAGCGTAGCCCACCGCCACTAAGATTTCATCTTGACGCATCTGTTGTAATGGCTGACACCCAACCAATATCAGTGTGGCAACAATAAATAATAACTTCTTCATGCTTCTATCCTATGGACGGAGAATCACAGTGTACGGCTGACGAATGGTAGGGTCAGAACGAATCAACACACCATCTTGTGTGCGGATGCTATTTAACGTATCTAAGTCACGCCCAATACGGTCAGCCGGAAGGAAACCTTGCGCTGTCGCTACAACTACACGGCTTTGCATGCCAACCACGCGTGCATTGACAAGCACTCCGCCCTCTTGGCGCAGCATTGTTCCGGTCAGTACATACTGAATTTGCTGCTCTTGAGCTAAATCTTGCCAATCACGACTTAAAGCAAAATCGCCCTGCTGCGTCACTTGAATAGAGCCCGTAGTTTTGAAATCAACCACTTTAAACCCTCGGCGCTGAAACTGATGGATAAAACCTTCAGAGACCGAGTTACCTAACCAGTTTGTTGCATCCATATTTTGTAGATCAACAAACGAGGTAATCGCAATCGGTGTCCGCGCTGATACTGCCACATTAGAAACCATCAGGTCTTCTGTCATGCTCTCAATGAAAAAGTCCATCGTATGACGCGGACTATCCATCAGCATGAACTGGCTTCCCGAGTACGGTTCTTTACCATTGTAAATCGGTGAGTACGCGCACGATGTCAGAAGCGTCATCATCGATGCGGCGACAAGCCACTTTTTCATGGTTTGATTCTCCAGATAATCTTAGGTGATACCGTTCTTTATTAATTCCTTTCCAAGAAAGTGAATATTGGAACAGTCTTTGCTTTTCTTTGTTTGCCTAACGAAGAAAAACCCACCAAACTTCACTGAATTTGTTAAAGCAATATTTATACCCGAACGGTTGTAACCAATGAAAAAAATATTAAACAGTCTGTTTTCAATCACTTTAGTGATGCTTGTGCCTTTTAAGGTAATGGCATCTTGGTATGAAGTCACAGGCGTTGCCACCATCGTTTCCTCAGAAGAGACGGCAAGGCTCCATGCGTTGGAAGACGCGCTGTTCAAAGCCGTCAATTTTTCGGGCGCAGATATTGGCAGTATTAGCAACTTGATGCCGCTATTAGAAGAAAGCCGCAACGAATACCAGTTTACCAATCATGAAGTCCGTTACATTTTGGTCGAATCTGAACGCAAACGTCGCGGTAAAGTCGAGGTAAAAATCCGCGTTGATATTTATCCATCGGCAACGGGTTGCCACACCGATCAATACAAAAAGACAATGCTGGTCGGCAATATTGAGGTCGCATCACCACAACAAGCAGTGATGGGACAAATTTATCAAGTTGGTGACGATTTTAGCCACGTAGTGAACCGTCAACTTGATCAAACCTCACGCAGCTTTGTGTCTGTTGGTACAACGGACTACTCAATAAGCAGCAACTATCCTGCTCGCACTCAAATGATCGCGCAAGACAATGGCGCACAATACATCATTGGAGGGGTCATTACCGATCTCACTGCAACGGTCGAATCTCAACTATTGCAAGATGACATCATCAATCGTCAGTTTGCGTTAGAAATGAAAGTATTTGATGGTAAAACTGGCCATGAAATCTTCAACAAAGCCTACCGTGAGGTCGCGCGTTGGCCATTTGCTAAGACGAGTCAAGTGGACACTCGTAGTGCACGTTTTTGGGCATCGACCTATGGCGAGATGATGCTTCGCGTTAGTCGCAATATTATGTTGGATCTGGAGTCGGAGCTGTCTTGCAAAATTACATTGCCAGAGGTTGTGGCAGTCTTCGGTAATACCGTAACGATGGATCTCGGCCGTATGCACGGCGTAAAAGAGGGAGACAAATTGCAGCTTTGGCACACCGCGTCGTTTATCGACCAAAATGGATTGCCAAGAAACAAAGTCTCGCAAAGCGAAATTACATTAACGGTATCACGCATATACGAACACGAAGCGGAACTGACGATTGATCAGCCAAATTTAGCGTCTAGCGTTCAAATTGGCGACGTAATGAACAAGATCCTATAAAAGCAAACATTAAGTCTTGAGATATGCTCACTTTTGAATATTATAGGCAGCGCATCTTATTTGATTATACCAATGACCGTAGCGAATCGTTCAACGTGATGCTGATACAGATCTAAGTAGATTGCTAGATTTGAACTCAGTAAAACAGTGCAATGAACTGCAACTATTGGTATTACGCCCCCATGGCACAGCTGGATAGCGCAGTCCCCTCCTAAGGGACAGGTCGTAGGTTCGAATCCTACTGGGGGCGCCATATCATAGCCTTAGCTCCCACTTGAGCTAAGGCTTTTTTGTATCTTCAATTTCAAGCCTCGCACTGCTCCCCCTAGTACACCGTGTTAGATAATCTTCCCAGTAATCAATATGATCGGATCGGGTGTTTCGGTTACGGGATAAAGCCTTCTACTGATCTGACTTCTTCCCCTTGAAATCATTTCAACAAGCACTATTTACAGTTTTGTATTTTATTACTTTAATTATCTATGAGTTTTGCTTACCCTTTTAGCTATTAATAAAATTATTAGTTAGCACTATGTCTAAGAGCAATTTAATAACTAACACTGGACACCGCTTTATTTCTAAAGGCAAGACAGCCTTTAAGATACATATCCATACCCCCGAGGATACGGTACTACACCGCTCGGTAGGATTTGTTCGTATTGGAGAAAAGAAAGGCTTACAAAAAGCCATTAAGCTGAGAAACGAGTTAGGCCGGCAAATGTGGGGCAAATTCTGGCGACGTCTTTTGAAAGACCCTTACCTAATGACTAGGCTTCCACATAGCGTTGAGCCTAAAATCGTTCACAAGCCTAACCCTACTCTTGAAAACCCTGACAACCGAGATACGTGTTACATCGCCAAGTGGCGAGAGTTCAATGATGACGGTGAGTATAAATATAAAACGGTGGTTCGCTCTATTAGTAAGTACGGCAAACTTGCCGCCTACATGCAAACCAAAAAAGCGTTGTTAGAAGCACATAAAGATAACTTGGAGATCCTGACATTCATGGGGCGTTTAAACAGCATTGATCTTAAGTAATACCTAGCCACTTTGAACATTTCAGTCAGTTTTTAAAGAGAAATAAAAAGCCCCAAAGAGCGAACTCTTTGGGGCTTTCAGCTTCAGTCTTCTATACTACGGTCGAATAGGAGCTTATTGCTGAACTTGGTATTCAAATTCTGGAACAACGACTTCTACGCGACGGTTTTGTTGACGACCTTCACGAGTGTCGTTTGAAGCGATTGGGTTATTTTCACCTTCGCCACGAGCTTGGATACGTGATGAATCAATACCTTTTTCAACGAGTGCGTTAGCAACAGACTCAGCACGTTTTTCAGAAACCTTTAGGTTGTAAGCTGCTGGACCAGACGTATCTGTGTAACCTACAACTTCAACGTTCGCTTGTGGGTGCTCGTTTAGGAAAGCAACTAGGTTATCAAGTTTTGCAGCGCTCTCTGGTTTTAGAGTTGTGCTGTTTAGATCGAAGCTACCTGTGCCAATTGTTTGAGTTTCGAATGTTTTCGTAACTACAACTGGCTCTTCTACCACTTCTTCTACAACCACTTCTTCAACAACAACTGGCTCTTCTACGATTACTGGCTCATCGTTGCCGCCGAATTTGAAAGAAACACCTAGTGTTGCAGTGTTACCTGTCGCACGAGTTACATCGTTGCTGATGTCAGTCAGTGTTTGGTATTCCGCACGAGCTGTTACGTTTTGGCTTAGGTTGAATTCAAGACCAGCTGCGCCTAGGTAAGAGTAATCATCTTTGCCATCAAACATTACGTAAGCGCCACCCACTTTACCGTAAAGTGCGATGTCTTCAGTGATTGGTAGGCTAAATTTAGGAGCAAGAGTGATTGCTTCTACGTGGCCACCGAAAGAAGTTTGGTTAAAATCACCGATGTTGTCGAAACCCGCTTCTACTGCGAAGTATTTATTCATTTCGTAACCAACAAAAGCGCCAAGAGTAGAATCGTCTTTGTCACAAGCCTGGCCCGCTACACACGCGTCTTCCATCCATGACTTACCCATCTTACCACCAACGTATACTTCTGCTTGTGCTGCTGAAGCCATAAGTAGAGACGCTGAAATTACCGCTGCTAATTTTTTCATTATTGATTCCTCTAAAGAAGTTCTTTTGTTAGATGCCGAAATGCGCCGTCTGACTGACGTTGTATTTCAATTCTTTTTATTCATTCCTTGAGTGAGATACTTAGTCAGCTTCTTTTTATGCACATGCATTTTTTTTATGGAAGCAACTTACGTACATTTCCTGTTCAGAGATACATATCGCCATCTCGGTATCGCTGACGGGATGAACTATAACGCTAAGAAATCGCGAGAAAAATCCCAATTCTGTCAATTTATTGTCATCAAAAATCTCGACAACATGTGATCTTAAGCAAAAAAACCCCCACGCAACCACTACGCAAACGTTTGCTTTAATTTTTGGAACAACATAGCTAAAGCAAAGATTTTTCTTAAAAATGAGACAAATAAAATGGAACTTTAAGGAACATGGATAAAAATCAATCAGATATTTGATATGTAATCGCTCATTTTTTATTCATGCCAACGATATTTGGATTAAAAAATCTTATCCATATTGAGGTAAATTACAGGTGAAACCATCTCTTCATTCACCAATATGAGAGAAAGTTTCTCGTTATCTAAATTGAAGATACAAAAAAGCCGCGGTTGCTCACCGCGGCTTTGTGACTATTTATTCAAAAGAACGTTCAGTTCAAAGCAATTATGCGTTTGCTTCACGCTCAGCAATGAACTCAAGCGCCATCTTAATGCGAGCAATACAACGCTCTTTTCCAACCAGCTCCATTACTGCATCGACAGAAGGAGACTGACCCCCGCCTGTTACAGCAACACGTAATGGCATACCGATTTTGCCCATGCCGATTTCCAACTCTTCACATACTGCTGCGATAACGCCATCTTTGATGTTCGCTGTCGTCCATTCAGTTAGTGCTTCCACTTTCGCTAATGCAAGTTCTAGAGGCTCTTTAGCCACGCCACGCAGGTGTTTCTTCGCTGCGCCCGCTTCAAACTCAGAGAAATCTTCATAGAAGTAACGGATTTGCTCAGCTAGCTCAACTAGTGTGTTGCAACGCTCACCCACCAGCTTGATCACGTCAGTAATAGCAGGACCATTCGTTACGTCTAGTTTTTGTTGGTCTAGATGCCATTGTAGATGCTCAGCAACGTACGCAGGATCTGAGTTCTTGATGTAGTGGTTGTTCAACCATTGCAGTTTGTCAGTGTTAAAAGCAGACGCTGACTTAGATACTGCGTTTAGGCTAAATAGATTGATCATCTCTTCTTGAGAGAAGATTTCTTGGTCCCCATGAGACCAACCAAGGCGCACTAGGTAGTTGTTTAGTGCCGCAGGCAGGTAGCCCATATCGCGGTATTGCATGACTGATACAGCGCCGTGACGTTTAGACAGTTTCGCGCCGTCATCACCCAGGATCATTGCACAGTGTGCAAATGTAGGTACTGGCGCACCTAGTGCTTCGTAGATGTTGATTTGACGAGGCGTGTTGTTGATGTGGTCTTCGCCACGAACAACGTGAGTGATACCCATGTCCCAGTCATCCACTACTACACAGAAGTTGTAAGTAGGTGCACCGTCTGTACGACGAATGATTAGGTCATCCATTTGATCGTTGCGGATTTCAATGCGACCACGGATTTGATCATCAAATACTACGCTGCCTTCTTTCGGGTTACGGAAACGGATAACACATGGATCGCCATCTTTTGCCGCTTCGTTTGCTGCTTTGATTTTTGGATGGTTAGCATCGTAGCGAGGCATTTCTTTATTTGCTTCTTGCTCTGCACGGATTTCATCTAGCAGCTCTTTAGACGCGTAACATTTGTAAGCTTTGTCTTCAGCAAGAAGCTTATCAACCATTTCGTTGTAACGGTCAAAACGTTGAGTTTGGTAGTAAGGACCTTCATCCCACTCCAAGCCTAGCCATTCCATGCCTTCAAGAATTGCATCAACCGCTTCCTGAGAGTTACGCTCAAGGTCTGTATCTTCGATACGTAGAACGAATTCACCACCTTGGTTTTTAGCGTATAGCCAAGAGTAAAGTGCAGTACGCGCACCACCAACGTGTAGATAGCCAGTTGGGCTAGGAGCAAAACGAGTTTTAACCGTCATTTGAGTTCCTTAGGGGTAATGAGCAACGAGAGATCTCTCGTTGTAATGTCAAGGATAAAAGTGGCGACATTTTACCACCGTAAGTCAATTCTACAATCGGTTTGACAACAGAAATAAAAACAGGGCAGAACCAAAAAGGCACAGCCCTGCTATTTACTGTTAAAGCACGAGACGAAATTACTTCAGGTTACGCATTGCCCATTGCATAAATTCTTGCTGCTCTTCACGGCTCAATTCATTAAACGATGCTTTGATTGTTTTGGTTTCCGCTGGAGAAGACGCAATGCTTGCCTTAGTCGATTCTTTATTCATTGCGTTATTATAGTCGGCAACTTCTCGTTCATAATCACGAAAACCTTGCAAACCACCTTTACGAAGTTGAACCATAGAGAATGCCACTTCTTTTCCGTTTTTGTCTTTCAATACCACTTTAGGATCGAGTTCGAAGGCTCTCGCCTCTTCAATAGTACGGAATGTTTGATAAGTCAGAGAAAGCTCGGTGTCTTTTTCTGCATCAAACTCTAATACCAGCGGCTGCGAATCGAATTTACGGCGCTTTCCATCTTCAAATACGATTTGTCCAACCGTTACCGCCAATTGGTTTTCCCCATCCTTTAACTCGATGCTGTTGTTCTTGGATATCCACTCAGGGTAGACGAACTCGCCGTTGAGAACGCGAGGAACTAATTCAGATTGCAGAGTGAGTTGAGCAGCAAAAGCTGGCGCCGAAAGCATTGCGCAAAGTCCGAGAAGTGTCGTTGTTTTTTTCATCATGGTTTCTCACTTTATACCAATTTAGATAAGCCTCTAAAATTTACAGGCCAGTCATTTCAAAGGCTTATTTGAATAAGTATCAAGATAAAAAGGGCGTTTCCGCCCTTTTAGCTGCTTCTTTAGTTAGAAGTAGTATTCAACACCTACAGAGAACTCGTCGTAGTCAGCAGACTTCCAACGTGCTTCTGTTGGTTTATCTAATTGAGACGCACCGTCGCCAAAGTCTAGAGTACGAGCACGTACGTACAGCACTGCCGATGGGTCTACGAAATACATAACTTGTGCTGATAACACATCGTCCGCTGTATCGTTAATTTTCTTACCATCACGCTCGAGATCAAAGTTAGCGGCGTAAGCCAGTTTGTATTGCCAATCACCCGTGGTGTACATGATAGCGGCAGACATTGCATCTTGCTTTTCACTCACACCATTGCTTGCGTCCGCTTCCATATATTTGTATTGCGCGAAGAAAGAAATACCGTTATCAAACCAGCCTTGTGCCCCTACCAAGTACGTGTTGTTTTCCCACGTTTGGCTTTCCATCTTGATATTACGGTTACCTTCATATGCCGCATCTAACTGGATAGGACCAATTTTGTAGTGTGCTGCGATACCACCCCAGTAGTCATCCCCTTCACCTAGACCTGCTTTATCACCTGCACCAGCTGCGATATCTAGGGAAAATTTGTCAGCAAACATTGGAGAATCCCAGCGGATAGTGTTTGATTGACGGTCTTGGTACTTGGCGCCACCAATAGCACCACCCCAGTCGTATACATCGCCCAGGCCAGGGTTAGATGCTGGCCAGTCAACCAATTCGTACATAGGTGTCAAAACGCGACCCAGGCGAATTTGCCCCCAAGATGCACTTTCAAAACCGACGAATGTGTCACGTTCACCAAGACCTGCGCCCTCGCCACCAAAGCTAGGGTCTACATAACCGCCTTCGATTTGCCAAATAAAAGTAGGGTCGAAGTTAGCAAATTGTTTTTTACCACGGAAACCGATACGAGATTCGTTGTTTAGCTGCATGCCACCCAAGTCATCGTCCGTTGCTTTGCTGCCAGAATCGTAATCGCGGTACGCGGCCTGCATCGCGATGATTCCGTAAACTTCATAAGAAAATGAATCTTTGGTTAGAAACTCTTTTGCTGCGTCACTGTTTGCACCATCAGCAAATGCAGCACCACTGAACATCATGCCGGTAATTGCCGTGGCAAGTAGGCTTTTCTTTAGGTAAGACATTATAAACCCCTATATTTTTAGTTTTTTCCATTTTCAAATTCACTAACTAGGACATGGCAGGAACTTGAAACAGTGTTTGGACGGGGCAAATATGACAAACTTTTTTCGCACTAAAAAACTTTCCCTACAGCAATCTGAGCGACTTCAAAATGAGAAGATCAAAAATAAAATAAATCAATAAAAAACAATCATTTAACATCAAATATAAAAAATAAAAAACGTTAAAAGTACGTTTTAACACTGAACTGACATTGAGAGTATCTAAAAAACGTGAGCGACTTCATTCATCTTTTAGGTGTTTTAACGGAACTTTATATTCAAAGAGAAAAAACCTTGAGATCACTCGCAAGTAAAATGACCGTGCACTTGTGGGATTCGAGAGATTTTGACGAAATTGTTGTGAGTAGCAAATGGGTATTGACCTTACCCTTGCAGGAAGGTTTAAGCTCATAGCATCACTACTATTGAGGTGCAGATTATGTATCAGTTAGTTATACCTTTATCAGGGCTCAACTGCATGGGCTGTGCGAGAAAAGTTGAGAATGCTTTACATGCGAATCACGATGTGGAGATCCTCAACTTGTCCCCGACGCAAGTAGAGGTCAAAACCGAGTCTTCTCTTAAAGAGCTCGTCTCGTCGATTGAATCTCTTGGTTACCAAGCAGGAAATCACTACGAGCTAAACCTTTCAGGCTTAAGCTGTGGCGGCTGCGTCAAAAAACTTTCATCTTTATTAGAATCTAATCAAGACGTTATTTCTTTTGAGGCTTCAACAACGCACTTAGAGATTCGTACCCTCCTCTCCGAGCAACAAGTGATCGACTTAATAGCAACACTCGGCTATACCGCCAACCTTGATTCTGTTGAAGTAGAGAACGAAAGCTCACCAGAGACCGAACAGGTAGAAAAGCAAAGCAATATTAAAGATACGCAGGTGCCACCAGCGAGTATTCAATTGCAAATGCTGATTCAAGGCATGACGTGTGCGAGTTGCGTCTCTTCAGTAGAGAAAGCACTTACTAACGTAGAAGGCGTTGAGAAAGCACAGGTCAACCTCGCAGAACAAAGCGCACTAGTATTCGCAAGCCAAGACTCTGATGACCTCCTTAACGCAATTGTTGAATCGGTAAAACAAGCCGGTTACCAAGCAGAGATCCTACAAGACGCCGCAACCCAGCAAGAAAAGCAAGCACAGCAACAACGTCAGCAACAAAAATGCTTTAAGCTGGATGCTATTGCTGGCCTTGTCGTCGGTACCCCTTTAATGATTTGGGGCGTTGCTGGCGGCAATATGATGATTCGCAACACCAACGACCAATTAGCTTGGGGCGCGATCGGTATCGTATGTTTACTCCTTCTTGCCACAGCAGGGAAACACTTCTTCAGTAACGCTTGGTTAGCGGCTACTCACAAGCGAGCCACCATGGACACGTTAGTCGCGCTCGGTACTGGCGCAGCGTGGTTCTATTCGATGCTTGTGGTGATTTTCCCAGACTGGTTCCCTCTTGCTTCACGCCACGTGTACTTTGAAGCGAGTGCAATGATCATCGGCTTAATTTCTCTTGGTCACTATATAGAAGCAAAAGCCAAAGCAAACACAACACGTTCCTTACAAGCGTTGATTAACCTGCAACCTCAGCAAGCTACGGTAATTACGGAACAAGGCGATCAACAAATCGCGGTTGAGCAAATCACGCTAGGCATGAAACTGCGTATCAAACCAGGCGAGAAAGTGCCTGTTGATGGTGTTGTGATTCAAGGTGAATCATACATTGATGAGTCGATGCTCACTGGTGAACCAGTACCAGTGTTAAAAGCGCAAGAGGCTCAAGTGTCTGCTGGGACATTAAATACCGATGGTGGATTAGTCATTGAGGCAACGGGCATTGGCGCAAATACCATGCTGGCTCGTATCATCCGCATGGTGCGCACAGCGCAAAGCAGTAAGCCAGCCATCGCGAAACTGGCAGACCAGATTTCATCGGTGTTTGTCCCTGTCGTTGTTGGCATAGCAATACTGGCCGCGCTCGTTTGGTTTGCCGTTGGCCCAGAGCCAAAAGCGAGTTATATGCTGGTGGTCACCACAACCGTCCTGATCATCGCATGCCCTTGCGCTCTAGGCTTAGCAACCCCACTTTCTGTCACGGTGGGAGTGGGTAAAGCCGCAGAGCTCGGCATTCTGATCAAAGACGCCGACGCCCTGCAATTGGCAAGCAAAGTCGACACGGTTGTGTTCGACAAAACTGGCACGCTTACCCAAGGTAAACCTAGCGTTCAGCAAGTGTTTACTCACGCCACCAGCCAAGAAGATCTATTGGCTTTAGCGTATGCGGCAGAGCGTCAGTCTGAGCACCCACTGGCAAAAGCGGTATGTGATTACGCCAAACGACACGACGCAAAAGACGTCTCATTAGACAAGTTTGAGAACGTTCGCGGGCGCGGCATTTTGGCGACGTATCAAGATAAACCGCTGCTCATTGGTTCGCTTCAATTTATGCAAGCAGAGAACGTCGAGACTAGCGCACTAAAACCTGCCATCGATGAATGCGCAAAAAATGCGTGGACTCCGGTAGCTGTGGCATTGAACGGCGAACTGATCGGTCTGATCGCCATTGCCGACCCGATCAAATCAGATGCGAAACAAGCGCTCTCTGCATTAAAATCGCAAGGCATCAAAACGGTAATGCTGACGGGCGATAACCAACACGTTGCCAATGCTATCGGCCAAGAACTTGGTATTGATGAAGTGATTGCCCAAGTAATGCCAGATGAGAAAGCTCAGCACATTGAGCAACTTCAATCTCAAGGACATGTCGTGGCAATGGTGGGGGATGGCATTAACGACGCCCCTGCTCTTGCCTTAGCCAACCTTGGTATTGCCATGGGTAGCGGCAGTGATGTCGCCATTGAAAGTTCGCAAATGACCATCCTGAACACGTCACCAATGGCGGTAGTACATGCGATTGAACTCTCTCGCGCTACACTTAAGAACATGAAGCAAAACCTATTTGGTGCCTTTGTTTACAACTCGTTGGGTATTCCAGTTGCCGCAGGTGTGCTTTACCCAGCGTTTGGATTTTTGCTCAGTCCTGTTGTCGCAGGAGCGGCAATGGCACTGTCTTCAATTACTGTCGTTAGTAATGCAAATCGACTACGACTGTTTTCAGTAAAGTAACCACTTCTTTTTGAGGGTATTATGAAGTTGAAACTATTGATCTTTGCAATGCTTGCGACCGTGTCCGCCAACGTATTGGCAGCCGATGTCATTAACCACAAATCGCCATACTGTGGCTGTTGTGGAGAATGGACAAAACACATGGAAGAGAACGGCTTTACGGTCGAAGAAAAATTGCACGATGATATGAACGCCATCAAACGCGAGCTAGGCATCAAGAACGAACAGCTTTACTCTTGCCACACGGCAGAGATCAACGGCTATCTGTTCGAAGGTCACATTCCAGCCGAAGACATTAAAGCGTTTTTGAAAAATCCACCACGTAACGCAAAAGGCCTATCAGTACCGGGCATGCCAATGGGCTCCCCTGGTATGGAATATGGCGACAAAAAAGACAGCTACACCGTTTACGCCTTTAACGAAAAAGGCCAAGTGTTCGAATATAGCCACCACGAAGGCAACGACCAATAAAAACAAAGCCCAGCGAGATAAACCGCTGGGCTTTTTCTTAATGGACAGTTAAGACAAATATAAAATTAGAAGCCGTAAGAGGCACCAAATACAAAAGCGTTATTCACTAGGCTGTCACCACTCGCGTTTTCTGCACCGTGTGCTTGACTACGGAACTCAAAGTAAGGTTGAACACCTTTACGAGTCCACGTTGCACGAAGCTCGTGGTCCATGGTTTCCGCTTCAATCATGTAGACGTTGTTGTAGCTTAGCGTCACATCCTCATTCATCACGTAACCGATGCGGTTGTCCATGCGGTAATCTGTATCCGCATCTGCGTCTGTCGCATCAATGTGCGCACGAGTACGGTTACTTAAGGAGATGCCGTTATCGAAGTTGTAACCGATCTTAACCAATGGACGGTACTGTACATTCTCGCCAGCAGAGAACAGGTGTTGGTAACCAGCGGCAACCCATAAATGATCGGTAATATTAAATGACTGCTCACCACCCACAGTGATTGCTGGTGTTGTGTTACCTGCGCCACCGTTTTCTGTTTCCAGTTTACCCAACTGAATACCATCAAATTCGGTATAAACCGTAAAGCCGCCGAATTGGTTATCAAAAGTATGACCAGCTTCCAGTGTAGACGTAACGTCCGAACCATGAATTCGACCATCATCGTGGAATTGAACATTACCTGTTACGTAAGAAGAACCAGCAAAAGCATTAGAAGCGAAAGCGAGAGAAAGAGCACTCAGTGCAAAAATATTTTTCATAATTACTGCCTTTATTTATTCACGTTATGCGATAGTTTTAGAGGGCATCTCTTCCCTTTTATCGCAAACTTTGGAATGTGCCTCCTTGGCGTTCGCAATATTGTTTTAATTAATTCGCGATGGAAAATAAAACATTTTAAAAAGTGATCTTGTTCAAACCGAAGCTCAACAACCCTGATAAAA
Organism: Vibrio sp. Vb0667; assembly: GCF_033391095.1. Lineage (NCBI taxonomy): Bacteria > Pseudomonadati > Pseudomonadota > Gammaproteobacteria > Vibrionales > Vibrionaceae > Vibrio > Vibrio sp. Vb0667. The sequence continues at coordinate 30,110 of NZ_JAWPOL010000030.1, forward strand.
ACATGGAAAATACAGGCACTTATCGTATTTTTATAAAATTATTCAAAAAATAGAAGTGTGATCGTAAACAGATAATTTATTGATATTTAGCAGATTAAGTCGATCAAGTTCACAATAACCTTGACCATTACAACCAAAAACTTATTTATCAATGAAAAATAATTAGACATCGATCACGCTTAATTTCCTCAAAAAATAAAGAAAGCCCCAACATGATGTTGAGGCTTTGCCAAAAAATTAACTTACAAGAATCGAGTTATTTCACGCTGGTCACTCGACTTGCTTTCTCACCGCTTGCTGACACAGAACGGATAAACACTTCACCTTTCACATTTGGACGAGCATTATCTACGTAAGTTAGCCAGTTCTTGCCGTCTAGAGAGTATTGAAGCTTCACACCCGGGAACTGAACGTTCATTGCCAGTTTACCCTCTTCAACTTTCGCGCCTAGTACAGGTAGGCGGTAGTCGATACCCGCTTTTTCTAGCTTAGCCAGTTCGCGTTGGCCAAGTACGTTCGCAAAGCGGTTGTAGTCTTGGTTTAGCGCAGCTTTGTTTACTAGGTTAGAGTTTTGCGAGTATTCAACACCCACTTTGTAGTCGTTTTCCCAATCAGCACGGTGCCATGCACGTTCAGCGGCTGCCAGTACGCGAGGGAATACCATGTACTCGTATTGCTCGTCGTTACGTACTGTCTCAGACCACAGCTGTGCTGATAGACCATAGAAAGGTTTCGCTTTGATTTCACCTTTACCAGTGAAGCCGTTACCATCGCGGTCTACAGAGGTTTCTGCGTTCTGAGGCATGTTCTCTGGTGCAAAACCAAACATCTTACGAGTATCTGTTGCACGCGTCGCCCAGTAGTAACCACGTTCTTTCGGGTCAACTTCGTACGGCATGTCCATGTATACGTAGTCTGGGTTAGAAACGATAACGTCGTAACCTTTCTTAGACCATTCGTACACTGATGATGTGCCACCCCAGTAAAGAACGTCCCAGAAGTTAACACGCGTGTTTTCTGTTGCGAACGCTTTCTCACCTTCACTGTACTTAAGGCCATCTTGCCAAGCTTGGAAGTTTGGAATGCCTTTCTCTGCCACCATCTTCGACACTTCTTCTGCAAAGTGGCTTGGTAGATGAGCAAAATCGCTTACCGTACCGTCTGCAATTAGCGTCTGACATTGTGGTGACTGTGCGAATGGCTTGTCTTGCTTAGACAAATCAATGTTACCCTTCCAGCTTACTTTGTCTTCTGCGTTGATGTCTTGCAGACCAGCGCCTAGCTTGATGTTCTTCGCTTCGTCACCACCAAAGTGCCATGTTGTTAGCGGCGTGCCCGCTTCTTGGTGCATTGCTGCTACTTCTGAAATCACTTTATCAACAAAGCGAGTTGAAGATTCCATACATGGGTTGATGAAGCTTTGCTTATTGTAGAACTGAACCGTCGTTACGTTCGATGTATCTTGAGGATCCATCAGGCGGTACTCGTTCGCTTCTGCTTCTTTACCTTCTTCCATTAGACGGTCGTAACGTGCTTCCATTGATACCACTGCTGCACGAGCGTGTGCTGGCATATCGATTTCAGGAATCACTTCGATGTTACGCGCTTTCGCGTACTTCAAGATGTCCACGTAGTCTGCTTTGTTGAAGAAGCCAGAACCAAAGTTGTCTGTCGTTGCACCTGAGCCAAGCTGAGGCAGTAAACAGCTTTTCTCTTCCAAGTCGAAACAACGGTTAGCACCCACTTCAGTCAGCTCAGGCAGACCCGGGATTTCTAAACGCCAGCCTTCATCATCCGTTAGGTGAAGGTGTAGTTTGTTCATCTTGTACGCGGCCATTTGGTCAAGCGTTGCAAGAATCGCGTCTTTAGAGTGGAAGTTACGAGCCACGTCCACCATCACACCACGGTAATCAAAACGCGGCGCATCTTTAATAGACAGTTGTGGTAGAGAATCAGCATTTTGGCTATCTACCAGGCCAAAGATAGATTGTACTGCGTAGAAAGCACCTGCTTGGTCAAACGCTTTAATCGCAATACCGTCGCCTTTGATGCTCATTTCGTAAGCACCAGATTTTGCCAATTCACCGGTGAAGTCTGCAGGAACAACAGTGATGCTTACAGGAAGATCACCACGAACATCCACACCTACCACTTCTGCACGACCTTGAATTGCTGCGTATTGAGCCGCATCGAATGCGTCTTTAGGCAGCGCAATACCCGCCGCGATATCTACCGTACCTTTACCTGCTTCAACAGACATTGGCGTTGGTAGTAACGTGGTTGATACGTCTTGTTTTGCTAGATCTTCGTTCTTCTCGAAACGAGACACAGCGCTCGCAAATACGTTGTTGTCATCTGGCGTACGTTTTAGGTTGTTACCCTCAAGGCCAGTCACGAAAGATGCAACGTCTTCTGTGTTAAGAGAAGCGATCATCTTAGGCTCTGCATTTGGTGCAGCAACGAAAGCGCCTGGCATGAAGTCAGTTTCAAATAACTGCCAGTATTCAGCAACAAGAGGAAGCACAACCTCTTCACCCGCAGCAAAACCATCAAACTTATCTGTTGGTTCTAGTTTGTGTAGATCACCCGTTACGCGAGAGATTTTAAACTGTTCGTTTTCAACATCCAGAATCAGACGAATGCTATGGAAGTAAATAGCCCAATCTTTTGAGTCAACCGCTTCACCTTGGTTAACCAGCGTCATGTTTACCTTGTTACAAGACGCCCACTCAGCCCCTAAGTCCTGACAAGCAAGACCTTCGTTTGCACCGTGGTTAGTCAACACTTGGTATTGAATATCAAGATTATTAGCCAACGAATTTACAACTTGTTGTTCAGAGCTTTGCAGCGCAGAGCAACCTGCTAATGTAGTGATAACAGAAACAGCAATCAGACTAGGTTTAAACATCTTACTTCCCCAAAAAAGTCAGTGGTTCAAAACGACAATGATAAAAATCTCGGCCCCTCAAATGCGAGGTACCTAACCGTTACATTCAACATACAACCTGTTATTTCTAAGCGTAAAATAAATAGAAATAGGAAGTGATCCAGCTCAAAAAATGACACTCAGCAAAAACAATAAAAATCTAATTTTCATGGAGTTACAATACACGTCAAAATCGAACAACTTGTTTTGACGAGTTTGCTGCGATCTAGGTCACTTATATTCATGAGTTACGACTGATTTTGTAAGATTTGGATCACGCCTAATTATTTTGTGAACCATTAGTAAGCGAATTACCTATTTACCTTTCGTGAAGTGACTCTCATTTATTCGTCGTCAAAACTCGTCAATATTTTTAGAAATGACGATTTTGTCGAATACCCCACTGGAGAAATTGCACTTAACCTCACGCTATTTTGCGTATAAAGTTTAAAGGTATCTTATCTGAGGACCATTCTATGTTTCGTCTCTTGACGCTCATATCATCTCTACTTGTTACTTTGACTCCTTTTTCCTCTTATGCAGAGCCACAGCATTGGTTAGCGAAAAAAGGGGAAACCGAACTTATGATTATTGGCTCGGTACATGTGGGGGATAAAACGATGTACCCACTCCCTAGAACGGTCATCCAGCATTTAAGCCAAAGCGCAGGGTTGATTATTGAAGCAGACGTCAGGAATTCTGAAGGCTTGGTTTACCCACAAACAACCATTCTTTCTAAAGATGTTTTAGACAGAGCTCAACGTCGCCACTTAATTGAAATTGCCCAAGATTTAGGTTTGCCAGAAACTCAACTCCTAAATTCCCCACCTTGGATGGCAGCATTCACCATCCAACTCGCTTTAGTCAACAAACTGGGGTATGTCTCTGATAAAGGGGTCGACATGCACTTAATAGGACTCGCTGATAAAAAGCAAATCCCGGTCATTCCACTGGAGTCCGTGCAATTCCAAATCGATTTAATCGCAGGTCAATCAGAAGGCGGTAAAGAGATACTTCTCTCATCAATTGAAGAATATGATGGCGGAGAAGAGTTGGTTCAATGCTTGATAGAGAGTTGGAAGAGTGGTGATGGTAGCATGTTGGTCGAAGCCTCTTTGACCGATCATACAACAGAAGAGTTTAACCAAGCCTTTTTATACGAGCGTAATCGAGATTGGGCTAAAAAACTCGACACTGGCAGTGTTCTACCTCAGCAATCGGGTCGTTACACCGTTGTTGTTGGTGGCTTGCATTTAGTAGGTAAAGATAACCTGATTGAACTGCTTAAAAATCGGGGATTTAACATCAAACCACTGGGTAAGACGCGCCAAGCAAATTGTGATATCTAGTGATTGTTTGAAAAATGCCATTTAAATACAATTATTTAAATACAACCATTTAAAATTCATTCAAACTTTCTTATAAAACGCCGTTAAGCTAAGTGGATACAAAACAACTCATATGAAATTTAAATATTTATTCCTATACACGATTGGAATTATGCTCACTTCTTCGCTGTCTTATGCTAAACCGCCATGCAACGTAGAAGCTTTTCAAGCTATTGATATAACTCCGGAAGTAAAAGGCGGTGTTTTAGATAAAGAGAGTGGTCAATTTCTTATTACCGAAAAACCAATGATGCGTTGCGCGAACATCACGTTTTCAACAGCCCACACTCGAAATCGCGTTGCACATATGATGAACCAAGGCTTTGAAGCGGTTTACTATGATGGAAATACAAGCAAATCTCACTCAGTAACGTTTGATGAAGACGATTTAAAAGCGGGTTACGTCAAGATTGGGCCAAATCACCCAAAGACCGCTTATGTCTGTTTCACTACTTCTGAAACTCCTATCAATACTATCTCGTGTGACATCAAGTAATAAATTTACTCGCTCTAAAAAATGAAAAGGCCCTACATTTCTGTAGAGCCTTCCTCTCAATACGTGTCGGTGAAGAGCCATGTTCTAACTTCAAGCGAACCCCATTTGGTTCGATACTATTGAAGTCTAAAATTACTAGCACTAAAAACGACGAAAGCCTGCTCATTGAGCAGGCTTTCTAAAAGTGGTCGGTGAAGAGGGATTCGAACCCCCGACCCTCTGGTCCCAAACCAGATGCGCTACCAAGCTGCGCTATTCACCGAGATGTTTAACTGAGGAATTGTCCCCGTCAACGAATGCGTATATTACGGATTCTGAACTGTGGCGCAAGTGCTTTTTACAAAAAAACCTTAGGTCTTAATTCGTTTGATGAATAACTGAACACTAGCACGTAAAATGTGACTGATAACTCACAACAAAATACAGTTTATTAACCTTAGCAACATAATTGATCCAGATCAGTGTGCAACAAGACACCGCCATTTAGTTTATTCCTGTCGGGAACATCTTGGAGGAAACGTATGGACTTTTGGCTTGATCTCCTATTTGGTAATGCAGTGGGTCTATCGTCAATGATAGTAATTTTTGGGGCAATTGGTCTGATGTTATTTTACGGCGGTTTCTTCATATACAAGATCATGAACGACAAATCTCCTCACTAGATCTCGCTTAGCTCTAGAAACGCTTTGCACCGGAGTCGGTTACTTGCCTACTCCGGTTTTTTATTTGATCTCAATGCACCACTCATTGATATAATCCTATTATTCTTCCCTGTTCTTAATGAGATTACTGCTATGTCTCACGACGACGATTTTGATCTATTTCAACAGATGATGGGCGATGTAAAGCCAATCACTCAAGACACCACCGAACACAAAAAAGTACACCAAGTAACAGAAGCACAGCTCGCAAAACGCGAAGCAGCAATCTGGTTAACGGAAGATGACCCAGAATACCTATCACTTGATCACGCTGAAATGCTCAAGCCAGAGGACTTTGTTGAGTTCAAACGTGATGGTGTACAGGACGGGGTTTACCGCAAACTTCGCCTTGGTAAGTATCCAATCCAAGCTCGCTTGGATTTGCACCGTAAAACATTGAAAGAAGCACGTGATGAAGTCGTAAAGTTTTTAAAACAGTGCCTATCAATGGACATACGAACGGTCGTTATTGTCCACGGCCGAGGAGAACGCTCAAATCCACCTGCAATGATGAAAAGCTTTGTTAGCAGTTGGCTACGACAAATAAAGGAAGTCCAATGCATCCATAGTGCGCAACGCTTTCACGGTGGAACTGGAGCCGTTTACGTCCTACTTAGAAAAAGTGCGGAAAAGAAATTAGAAACCCGCGAACGTCACCAAAAACGGTTAGGCTAAATTTCACCCTAATGCTAGAATGCCCGCCCTTATTCTTCCTTCCCCTTAGAGGAAGGGAGCTTCATTCGCCGTTGTGAAACGTTAGGAGACAAAAATGTCACAAGACAACGCTAAACGATTAAATAAATTCATCAGTGAAACGGGGTTTTGCTCACGCCGTGAAGCAGACAGACTGATTGAGCAAGGCCGTGTCACCATTAATGGCAACAAACCTGAAATGGGGACAAAAGTGCTACCTGGTGATAATGTTTGTGTGGATGGTAAGCCAGTGGCAGCAAAAGAGAAGCCGATTTATATCGCTCTCAATAAACCAACAGGCATCACCTGTACAACTGAGAGAGACGTCCCTGGAAACATCGTTGATTTCATCGGCCACCAAAAACGTATCTTTCCGATCGGCCGCTTAGACAAACCCTCTGATGGTCTGATCTTTTTGACCAACGATGGCGACATCGTGAACAAAATCCTTCGCGCAGGCAACAACCACGAAAAAGAGTACGTCGTACGCGTGGACAAGCCAATTACAGGAGAGTTTCTCAAACAGATGTCGAGTGGCGTTAAGATTCTCGACACAGTCACCCTACCTTGTAAGGTAACGAAAGAAACTAAATTCTCTTTCCGTATTGTGCTCACTCAAGGACTTAACCGTCAGATCCGTCGCATGTGTGAAGCGCTGGGCTATGAAGTATTCAAGCTGCGTCGCGTACGCATCATGAATATCTCTCTTGATGGTATTCCGAATGGAAAATGGCGTTATCTAAGTGACGAAGAAGTGGCAGAGATCCTAGCAATGTGTGAAGGCTCGGTAGGTACAGAAGAAGCATCAAAAACAGACTCTAGAGGTCGCAACATTCGTAAAGCGACCGACGCGAAGCTGTTTGATAGCCGTGAAGAAAACCAAGATTCTACTGCTCGTCGTAACCAGAAGACACGAACTTTCCGTGGTAACAATGCTGATGAATTCCGTCATGCACCAAACTCGAAAAAAGGTCAACAAAAGCGTCGTCAGCGTGATGATGAAGGCGGACGTCCAGCTAAAGAACATTACAAAGCGAAACCACAAGGTGAACGCAGCAGACCGCAAGGCGAGCATGGTAAATCACACCGTAAACCAGATGCATCGAGCAATACGCATTCAGCAAACAAGCCTCAATCACCGAGTAAGCCCAAGCAGCATTACATGAACCCAAATGCCGCGAAACCAAGTAAACCAGCTAAACGCACTGGTGGTACATTGAGTCTGAAGAAGTAACGCTTCACTGACAGGCAAGATCAAAAAAGGACGCTCATGAGCGTCCTTTTTATTTGTCATGAGTTTACAAACAAAGAGGTGCAAACTGACCGCGAGTTAAGCTCAGCAAATCTCTCGGGGCTAACTCAATTTCTAAACCACGTTTACCAGCACTCACACAGATTGTGTCTTGCTCTGCTGCGCTTTCGTGCAAAAAAGTAGGTAAGGCTTTCTTCTGCCCTAGTGGGCTAATTCCACCAACGACATAACCTGTGGTCTTTTGCGCGATTTCCGGATCAGCCATATCGGCCTTTTTGCCCTTCGCTGCTTTCGCTGCCAGTTTTAGGTTCAGCTTTTGATCAACAGGGATAATCGCAACCGCAAGGTTCTTTGGCTCCCCGTTCAAGCAGAACAACAAGGTTTTAAATACTGTTTTCGGATCCTGTCCTAGCACTTCAGCAGCTTCTAAACCATAACTATCGGCTCTAGGATCGTGCTCATATTGATGGATGGTGTGTGGAATTTTTTTCTTTTTCGCAAGATTAATGGCCGGAGTCATCAAGATTCTCCTCATAAAAACAAAAAGCGCAGACTGAATTGGATCTGCGCTTTTAGTTAATGATATCAGCGAGTTTGAGTCAATCGCTTTTTCTCTGTTGGGTTACTGATCAATCGCCGTATCAACTAAATACGTGATTTCACCTGAAGGGGCATACTCATTAACATCAATAGGGCTGTGTGTTTCTAAATAATCCTTCAAAACTTCAGCATCGGTAAAACCTGTATTTACATACCCTGGATGATCGTCGATTTTAGGGTAACCATCACCACCAGCAGCATTGTAGCTTGGTACGGTAAAGCGGTAATTACCATCTAAGCGAAGTTGCTTATTACCAATAAACACATTGGTTACCTCACCATTATTGATACTCATCGCAATGCCGGCAAACTGTGCATAAGCACCAGAGTCAACAGGCTTAGTTGCAACGACATTTAGATAATCTAATACCTCTTTACCCGTCATATCAACATAAGAAACCATATTGCCAAATGGCTGAACAGTGAGCACGTCTTTATAAGTAATATCACCCGCAGCAATCGAATCTCGAACACCACCAGAATTCATTACGGCGAAATCTGCTTTCGCACGTTCCATGTGAGCCGTTGCAATTAATCGACCTAAGTTTGTTTGCTGGTAACGAACCACATTGCGGTCACCCTCAAGCTTACCGTTAGATTCTGCAATCTTCACGTTTAGTTTGCCCTGACCTTTTTCTTGATAAGGACGAAGAAACTCAAGCATCGCTTCGTCTTGTTTAATCTCTTCTTGGATCAAGACTCGTTGCGACTGACCATCAACTTTAACTTTCTTTTTCAAGTTTACTGGGATCAGATCGTAGCTCACCATCGAGAGTTCGCCATTACGAAACTCGTAATCGGCGCGTCCCACATATTTCCCCCACTCATGTGCCTGAACAATAAAGGTACCATTTTGTTTATCGGGCTGACATTCATCACCTGGTTTAAAGTTCTTTTTGATAACGTTTGGCCCTTCCATACAAACAGGCTCTTGTGAGTGTCCTCCAACGATCATGTCGAGATCGCCGTCATTCAAATAACGAGCTAACGCCACATCGCCAGGAGCATTGATGCCTCTATTACCATTTTCATAGTGTCCCATATGCGTGACAGCAAAAATCAGATCTGGATACTCTGTTTCTTTCAGTTCTGCAATCAGCTTCTTGGCTTCTTCTTTTGGGTCACGGAAGTCAATTTGTTCAATGAATTCAGGGTTGCCAAGTTTCGCTGTGTCTTCGGTTGTAAGGCCAATGACCGCAATTTTAATGCCCTGCTTTTTAAACATCGCGTATGGTTGGAATAAACGCTTGCCAGTATTTTTATCGTAAATATTGGCAGACAACATCGGAAAGTTTGCCCACTCTTGCTGCTTGAATAGCACGTCCAATGGATTATCAAACTCATGATTACCTAGAGCCATCGCATCGTAACCAATTTTGCTCATGCCTTTAAAATCCGGCTCGGCATCTTGTAAATCAGACTCAGGTACTCCTGTGTTGATGTCACCACCAGAAAGCAATAACACGCTACCCCCCTCAGCCTGTATTTCTTCGCGCAAATCATCGATTAACGTTTTACGCGCCGCCATGCCATATTCACCGTATCGATTTTGCCAAAAGCGACCATGATGGTCGTTAGTGTGCAATACGGTCAATTTATAGGTTGTATCGGCATTCCATTCTGGTGCAGGTTGCGTAGCACACCCAGCTAACGAGGCCAAGATAGCGGCACTCAAAACAGTTTTGATCATCAGACGCTGATTCATTTATTTACCTTTTTCTTATTGGGATTACTGACGCACATTTTAAGCATTCGATCTATTTGAAAACCACATGCACCCTAACACATTGATTTAATAATTATGATGCATTGTTTAGCAATAACAAATTCATTAGTAACAAGTTTGAGAATTTACAGTTTTTCAGATAAAAAAATAGCCAACACTCGGTTGGCTATAGTATTTGTTACCACCAGTCATCTGGCGTTTACTTAATATCGATATCTGCAAAGCTCTTGATTAGATCATCAAGCGATTTCATTTGTGCTAAGAATGGCTCTAACTTGTCTAGAGGCAGTGCAGATGGGCCATCACAACGCGCTTGGTCTGGGTTTGGGTGCGCTTCGATAAATAGACCTGCGATGCCTGTCGCTAGACCCGCTTTAGCAAGCTCAACTGTCTGCTCACGACGACCGCCAGATGCTGCGCCTGATGGGTCACGCATTTGTAGTGAGTGCGTTACGTCAAAGATGATTGGGCTACCTTTCGAAGCATTTTTCATCACACCAAAACCAAGCATGTCTACAACTAGGTTATCGTAACCGTGGCAAGAACCGCGCTCACATAGGATGATCTTGTCGTTACCGCATTCTGCGAACTTCTCAACGATGTTACCCACTTGACCAGGGCTCATAAATTGAGGTTTCTTCACGTTGATAACCGCACCTGTTTTAGCCATAGCTTCAACAAGGTCAGTTTGACGAGCTAGGAATGCAGGAAGCTGAATAACGTCTACCACGTCAGCGACAGGTTGAGCTTGCGCTTCAGTGTGAACGTCCGTGATGATCTTTACACCAAAAGTGTCTTTCAGCTCCTGAAAGATTTTCATACCTTCTTCCAGACCTGGACCACGGTATGAATGAACAGAACTGCGGTTTGCTTTGTCAAACGACGCCTTAAATACGTAAGGAATACCAAGTTTTTCCGTTACTTTTACGTAGTGCTCACAGATCTGCATCGCAAGATCACGAGACTCAAGAACGTTCATACCTGCAAATAGGGTGAATGGCTTGTCGTTAGCAACCTGAATGTCGCCGATATTAACGATTTTCTGTTCCATTTTGATTCTCTTTTTCTGTCCACGATACGCCACAGTTCGGCACATCGATAAAATTAGTGAAGTGTGACGTGCGTTTCACTCATCACATTAACTTGTGATTTTAGTAGCTCGGAAGCCGGATCGTCAGGGCATTGGTCAATAAAGTACTGAAAATCTGATACCGCTACTTGAGGGCACTCTAGCTGTTGGAAAATAAAACCACGGTCACGAATTTCGTATGGATCATCTGGCACAAACGTTAAAGCAAGATTCGTACAACGTAATGCCAACGTATAATGCTCTTCACGCAACATCGCACTTTTAATCAATGCCAACCAGCGACCAATAATTGTTGGGTTGTCAGCTTCCTCAAAATGTTCAGGCTTTAGCTGAGCTAGCGGTCCTTCCTGGCCAATAAGCCAAGCTTGAAGAATCCTTTCACCTACATACTCACCATTAAATGGATTGATGTAGTCTGGCTTCTTATGCATCCAGTCGACTTTTAACAAGAACTGAGTAGGGAAAGTAACTCCCTTCAGCGGGAAACCCAGCTTTTTGCCTAGGTATAACAAAATCGAACCTAAGCTCACAGGAATACCTTTTCTGCGCTCCAACACTTTATCGATGAAGCTGTTGTCCGAAATAAAGTATTCCTGCTCGTCGCCTTTGAATCCCCACTCGTGGAAAAACAGTCGTAGGAATGCATCAAATCGTTGCTCTTCATCGGTTTCATGAACAAGCGTGGCTTCTGCATCTTTGTAAAGACGCTCTAACTCTTGTTTCGCCCAATGTACTTTGGTTTCTGGGTTAATCGCTTTGTTTAGCTCAAGCGCACCTTCCACCAACGGTATATTGTCAAAATCTTCGTCAAAAAACTCTAACATGACGTCTTATCCAAATAACGTAGGGCTCTTAGACACAGCAATGTTTGCAGCCATGACCAACCAACCTAATGCGCCGAAAAAGCCAAATATCTTCAGTAGGTTGTTTTTCGCAAGTTTCAATGAGAAGAATCCAAGCGCAATGTACGCCAGTACGCAGGTGATTTTGTTTGTTAACCACGGTGCGGCATCGGTAAACGGGATGAAACCAGTAATGAAAATAAGCGCGATACCTGACACTAGCAATGCAGTATCAACGATGTGGGGAAACACTTTCAAAAAGCGATTATTTCGCTTCAGTGAGTTCATCATCATTAACACGAATCGGATCGATAGTAGCGTCGCGCTGAGAGCGATCGTCACTAAGTGTATGTGTTTTAGAGCTACGTACATTTTTCTTCTCTTTTTAGTTAGTGTTTGCTGACTTCCATGATTAATTGACCAGACAACCAAGCGTTACTCGATCGTTACCGCCATAATCTTTTTCCGTAGCGACCTGTTGGTAACCAAAGCCACGCATTATCTCACGCACCGCCTCACCTTGATCATAACCATGTTCAAATGCCAGCCAACCGCCCACTTCAAGATACTGACGAGCAAGATCCGAGATATGACGAATATCAGCTAAGCCATTCTCTTTAGCAACTAATGCAGATTTTGGCTCAAAGCGCACATCACCTTGGGATAAATGTGGATCTTTTTCATCAATATATGGCGGGTTGGAGACAATTAAAGCAAACTTCGTACCTTCTGTAATAGGCTCAAACCAACTGCCTTGAGCAAAGGTCACATTTTTGATGTTTAGCTGCTCTGCATTGTACTCTGCAAGTGCTCTCGCTTCTTGCTTAAGGTCTACGCCCATCACTTGACGCTTTGGCATTTCAGATGCAAGCGCGATGGCGATAGCTCCCGTCCCCGTTCCAAGATCTAAAATAGGCCCAGTTTGCTCGTAGGTCTTATCGAGTGCAACTTCGACCAAACGTTCTGTATCCGGTCTAGGTATCAGGGTAGAAGGAGAAACTTTAAACGGTAAAGACCAAAACTCTCGCTCACCAATAATATAAGCGACGGGTTCACCAGTTAAACGTCGTTCAAGTAGAGCATCAAACTGAGATTTTTGCTCTGCTTCTAACGCTTTTTCTGGCCAGGTCAGCAGGTAAGTTCGTGGTTTGCCAAGGACATGGCAAAGGAGTACAGCTGCATCGAGAGAAGGCGACTCTTTGCCGCCTTCTGCCAGTTTCGCCGTCGCACTTTTCAGTGCTTGCTCAATCGATTGAACTTGGCTCATCGATTAGCCGTTCTCTGCGAGCGCCGCAAGTTGGTCTGCTTGGTGCTCTTGAATCACAGGATCAATCAAGCTCTGCAGGTCACCTTCCATCACTTCGTTCAAACGATAGATGGTCAGGTTGATACGGTGATCAGACACACGACCTTGTGGGTAGTTGTATGTACGAATACGGTCACTACGGTCACCAGAACCTAGAAGGTTACGACGTGTATCAGACACTTCTGCGGCACGACGCTCTTCTTCCGCTTGAACGATACGAGCAGCAAGAACCGCCATTGCTTTCGCTTTGTTCTTGTGCTGTGAACGCTCATCCTGACACTCTACTACCGTACCCGTTGGTAAGTGGGTAATACGGATTGCAGAATCCGTGGTGTTAACGTGCTGACCACCCGCGCCAGATGCACGGAACGTATCGATTTTCAGGTCTGCTGCTTTGATTTCTGGCAGATCCGCTTCTGGGATTTCCGCCATTACTGCTACTGTACAAGCAGAAGTATGCACACGGCCTTGAGACTCTGTTGCTGGAACACGCTGTACACGGTGACCGCCTGACTCAAATTTCAACACGCCGTATGCACCGTCGCCGCTTACTTTCGCGATCATCTCTTTGTAACCACCGTGCTCAGCCTCGTTTGAAGACATGACTTCGATGCGCCAGCCACGCTTTTCTGCGTACTTGCTGTACATACGGAATAGATCACCCGCGAAGATACCCGCTTCGTCGCCACCCGCACCTGCACGAATTTCTAGGAAACAGTTACGATCATCGTTCGGATCTTTTGGCAGAAGAAGGATCTGTAACTCATCAGTAAGACGCTCAATCGTCGCTTTCGCTTCTTTGATTTCTTCTTGCGCCATTTCACGCATTTCTTCGTCGTCTTCGTTTGCCATCTCTTCAGCGGCGACAAGATCTTCTTGTGCTTGTTGATAAGCTTGGAAGCACTTGGTTACTTCTTCTAGCTGAGAGTACTCTCTTGATAGAGCACGGAATTTGTCCTGATTTCCAATTACATCAGGATCACCAAGAAGATGTTGAACTTCTTCGTAACGTTCTACTAGCGTTTCTAGCTTAGTCAGAATAGAGGCTTTCATAGTGTCGTTTTCTTAATAAAAAGCGTGAGTTATAGATCATCCAAGCCAAGTGTTTGGCGGATAATCGTTAATTTTGCTGGTTCGCCTTGCTCTGCTGCACTTTGCAATGCGCGAGTTGGAGCGTGAATCAGTTTGTTGGTGAGTTTATTACTCAGCTCGCGCAGCACTTTCTCCGGATCTGCGCCTGCCGCTAAAGATTGCAAACTTTTGCTTAGTAACTCTTCACGAATTTCGTTGGCTGATTTGCGATAGTCGCGAATACTATCGACGGCTTGCAGTGAACGCAACCATGTCATGAATGCAGCGCTTTCTTCACTAACAATCGCTTCAGCTTGAATCGCTTCGACTTTACGCTGCTCAATGTTGCTGTCGATGATAGATTGCAAGTCATCAACAGAATACAGATATGCGTCGTTCAGTTCACCGACTTCCGACTCTACATCTCGCGGCACCGCAATATCGACTAACAAGATAGGTTGATGTCGGCGCTGCTTTAGAGCCGTTTCGACCATACCTTTGCCAATAATAGGCAATGGGCTCGCCGTTGAGCTAATCACAATATCCGCTTTCGCCAAATGTTCAGGAATTTCGTTCAAACTGATCACTTCTGCGCCAAATTGGTCCGCTAAGCCTTGCGCGCGCTCTTTAGTGCGGTTCGCGACAATCATTTTTGTGCAACCGTTGGACGCTAAATGCTTCGCGACCAATTCAATCGTCTCGCCCGCACCAACTAAAAGCACGGTTGAATCTGATAACGACTCAAAAATATGTTTTGCCAATGTACATGCCGCATAAGCCACGGACACGGCATTACCACCAATATCTGTCTCTGTTCTCACCCGTTTGGCGACTGAGAACGTCTTTTGAAACAATTTATCAATCGAGGCATCGACGGCTTGATGATCTCGCGAGTCAGAAAATGCTTGCTTTACCTGCCCCAAAATTTGAGGCTCACCCAACACCAGAGAGTCAAGACCGCACGATACGCGCATCAAATGCTTTATTGCAGCTTGTTCTTCATGAACATACAAACTCGGCATTAAATCTTCGCGGCTCACTTGATGAAATTGAGCAAGCCAATCGATCAGCTTGTTTCGCGCTCCTTGCTTAACATCGCAGTACAACTCTGTTCGGTTACAGGTTGAAACAATCACACTGCCGTTAACCGCTTCGTGCTCTCTAAGTTGCTCGAGTGCAGGGCCGAGTTTATCCGGACCAAACGCCACCTTCTCTCGCAAGTCGACAGACGCTGTATTGTGATTAATTCCAATAGCAAGCAAGGACATCTAACGTGGTATCTCTGGGATAGGTTATAAAATAGGTCCAGAATTTTACTGTAAGCACGCATTTATTGAAAGGGTAAGCCGGATTTGTTTTCCTAAGTGCGACTTTTCAATGCTATAGTTGTGAGCGATTCCCGATGAAACAGATTAATAAGCCATCAAACATGACGTTACGCTCCTTTATTCTTTTTTTCTTGTCGAGCTTACTGCTCGCTGGTTGTTCGTCCGTTCCAGAAAGTGTTACCAGCGTTGAATGGCAAGCTCATGAGCAGCGACTCGAAACCATCCAAGATTTTCAAGCAACGGGGAAACTTGGTTATATTGGCCCAGACCAAAGACAAAATTTAAACTTCTACTGGAAACATTCTTCAGCACTAAGCCAGTTGCGTTTAACAACGATTCTCGGACAAACGGCATTAAAGCTCACCATCACCCCACAAGGCGCCACAGTAGAAACTTACGACGATCAGGTCCTTTCTTCTCGCAGTGCTAACCAGCTGATTTACCGTCTTACAGGGTTGATGATGCCCGTCGAACACATGCCTGACTGGCTATTAGGTCTACCGACCGATGCCGACAAATTCCAACTGTCTCCAACCAATACACTGCAAGCGTTAAACAAACAAATTGGTTTAAATGATTGGAGTATTGCTTATCAACGATATGGCGACGTTCAATGGCATGAACAGTCTCTCCCTCTGCCAAATAAGCTGAAACTCACCACAGCTGATGTCAAAATAAATCTAGTGATCACAAAATGGAACATCACCCAATGATTGAACTTTCAACACGCTGGCCATCACCAGCGAAATTGAATCTCTTTCTATATATCAACGGCCGTACAGAGAATGGCTACCACGAGTTACAAACCTTATTCCAATTCGTCGATCACGGCGATGAGCTCACCATTCAAGCGAACCATTCTGGTGATATTACGATTTCTCCAGACATAGAAGGTGTGCCCCTTCAAGACAATTTAATTTGGAAAGCAGCAACCGCGCTTCAAACTTACTCAAACTGCCCTTTTGGCGCGCATATTGAGCTACAGAAAGTGCTGCCTATGGGTGGAGGCATTGGTGGGGGCTCATCGAATGCAGCTACAGCATTAGTGGCACTGAATTACTTATGGCAACTGAATCTAACTGACGACGAACTGGCTGAAATAGGTTTAAAACTAGGCGCAGACGTGCCCGTATTTGTGCGCGGATTTGCAGCTTTTGCTGAAGGTGTTGGTGAAAAACTCTCTCCTGCTTATCCCGAAGAAAAGTGGTATTTAGTCGTCAGACCGAATGTATCTATCGCAACCGTCGACGTTTTTTGTCATCCAGATCTGACGCGAAACACCCCAAAACGAGATCTAGAAACACTTTTAAATACGCCAAGCGTAAACGATTGCGAAAAAATTGTACGAATGCTCTACCCAGAGGTTGATAAGCAACTTTCTTGGCTGCTACAATACGCGCCGTCAAGATTGACGGGGACAGGATCTTGCGTTTTTGCTGAATTTTCGAGCAAATCTGAAGCAGAAACTATCCTTGCACAACTCTCTGATAAAGTCTCGGCATTTATCGCTCAAGGGCGCAATATTTCGCCATTAAAAGAGACTTTGGCTGAATACCAATCAGCCTCACACCGACCTATTTAAACTGGACGCAAACCCGAGGTTTCCACCGTGCCTGATATGAAGCTATTTGCTGGTAACGCAACACCTGAACTAGCCCAACGTATTGCTGATCGTCTTTACATCTCTCTTGGTGATGCATCTGTTTCTCGCTTTTCTGATGGCGAAGTTGCAGTTCAAATCAATGAGAATGTTCGTGGTAGCGATGTTTTCATCATTCAATCCACTTGTGCACCGACTAACGACAACCTAATGGAATTGGTTGTTATGATTGATGCAATGCGCCGTGCTTCAGCAGGCCGTATCACTGCAGTTATCCCTTACTTCGGCTACGCTCGCCAAGACCGTCGTGTACGTTCTGCGCGTGTGCCAATTACTGCAAAAGTTGTTGCTGATTTCCTATCTAACGTTGGTGTTGACCGCGTTCTAACTATCGACCTACACGCAGAGCAAATTCAAGGCTTCTTCGATGTACCTGTAGACAACATCTTCGGCACGCCAGTGCTACTTGAAGATATGCAGGCTCGCGGTCTAGATAACCCTGTAGTGGTATCTCCTGACCTAGGTGGCGTTGTTCGTGCTCGTGCAACAGCAAAAGCACTAGGCGACATCGACATCGCAATCGTAGATAAGCGTCGTCCACGTGCAAACGTTTCTGAAGTAATGAACCTAATCGGTGATGTTGAAGGTCGTGACTGTGTGATCGTTGATGACATGATCGACACAGGTGGCACACTATGTAAAGCAGCTGAAGCACTAAAAGAGCGCGGTGCTAAGCGTGTATTCGCTTACGCTACTCACGCAGTATTCTCAGGCAACGCTGCGGATAACATCAAGAACTCAGTTCTTGACCAAGTTATCGTAACTGACTCTATCTCTCTGTCTAAAGAGATGGCTGCAACAGGTAAAGTGACAACACTAAGCCTATCTCGCATGCTGGCTGAAGCGATTCGTCGTATCAGCAACGAAGAGTCAATCTCTGCAATGTTCAACTAATACGAACATTTCAGTTACACTGATTTCAAAAGCACCCCTCTTTGGGGTGTTTTTTTATTTGTACTGATAACTAGAAAATCCCTTGGTCGCCCACCGCGAGTTTTCTGTGCTATCATACTGCGCTTTTTGAGATTCCAGAGAGATCCTAACCTTGAGTCAACAAATCAAACTTCTTGTTGGTCTTGCTAATCCAGGACCAGAATACGCCAGAACTCGTCACAATGCGGGCGCTTGGGTTGTAGAAGAATTAGCACGCGTTCACAACGTTACACTGAAGAACGAACCAAAGTTTTTTGGTCTAACAGGACGCATTATGGTCAATGGCCAGGATCTCCGTTTGCTTATCCCAACCACCTTCATGAATCTATCAGGTAAATCGATCGCAGCGCTTGCGAAATTTTATCAAATTAAACCTGAAGAGATCATGGTTGCTCATGACGAGCTAGACTTACCGCCAGGTGTCGCTAAGTTTAAAAAAGGTGGGGGTCACGGTGGACACAACGGTCTGCGTGACACCATTAGCAAACTGGGCAATAACAAAGATTTTTATCGTCTTCGTATTGGCATTGGTCATCCGGGACACAAAGATAAAGTGGCGGGTTTTGTATTAGGTAAAGCGCCAGCTAAAGAGCAAGAGCTTTTAGATGCAGCAGCTGATGAGGCTGTTCGTTGTCTAGATATCCTGATTAAGGATGGCCTATCTAAAGCACAAAATCGCCTCCACACGTTCAAAGCTGAATAAGGTTACTATCATGGGTTTTAAATGTGGCATCGTTGGTCTACCTAACGTAGGTAAATCAACTCTGTTCAACGCACTAACTAAAGCGGGTATCGAAGCAGCAAACTTCCCGTTCTGTACCATTGAACCAAACACTGGTGTGGTTCCTGTGCCAGATCTACGTCTAGACGCACTAGCTAAGATCGTTAACCCACAGAGAGTTCTTCCAACGACGATGGAGTTCGTGGACATCGCTGGTCTTGTTGCTGGTGCATCACGTGGTGAAGGTTTAGGTAACAAATTCCTAGCTAACATCCGTGAAACAGACGCGATTGGCCACGTTGTACGCTGTTTTGAAAACGAAAACATTGTTCACGTTTCAGGTAAAGTTTCACCTATCGAAGATATCGAAGTGATCAACCTTGAACTTGCAATGGCTGACCTTGATTCTTGTGAGCGAGCGATTCAACGTAACGCGAAGAAGGCAAAAGGCGGCGATAAAGACGCAAAATTTGAACTAACCGTACTAGAAAAACTGTTACCAGTACTAACTGAAGGCGGCATGGCACGCACAGTTGAGCTATCTAAAGAAGAGTTAGCAGCAATCGGCTACCTAAACTTCCTAACACTGAAGCCAACTATGTACATTGCAAACGTAAACGAAGATGGCTTCGAAAATAACCCATATCTAGATGCGGTTCGTGAGTTCGCAGAAAAAGAAAACAATGTCGTTGTACCTGTATGTGCAGCTATCGAATCTGAACTATCTGAACTAGAAGATGAAGATCGCGAAGAATTCCTAGCAGATATGGGGATCGAAGAGCCGGGCCTGAACCGTGTAATTCGCTCTGGTTACGAACTACTGACTCTACACACCTACTTCACAGCAGGTGTTAAAGAAGTACGTGCTTGGACAATCCCTGTTGGTGCAACTGCGCCTCAGGCGGCAGGTAAGATCCACACTGACTTCGAGAAAGGCTTTATTCGTGCAGAAGTAGTTGGTTACGACGATTTCATCCAATTCAATGGTGAAAATGGCGCAAAAGACGCAGGTAAATGGCGTCTAGAAGGTAAAGACTACATCGTAAAAGATGGCGATGTTGTACACTTCCGCTTCAATGTTTAATTAAATGAATGAATTCTAAACACTTCATTTACACTAAAAGCCAGCTGTTAAGCTGGCTTTTTTAATACCTTAAGTAAATGAACAAAAATAAATTACGCAACTGCAAGCTAATTTATTTCCAGTTTTAGATCATAAACACGCCTCTTTGTTTAAAAAGGAAGCGAACGAGGTTTTTTCCGAAATTTATTAAAAAAAACTGTTGACGGATCTCACTCAACTTCGCATAATGCGCGCCGTTCCCAACGACAAGGCAACAAAGCGTTGAGAACAAAAAATATGGTTTTGGCTACGTAGCTCAGCTGGTTAGAGCACATCACTCATAATGATGGGGTCACAGGTTCGAATCCCGTCGTAGCCACCATTCCTAAATGTTCTTTTTATCAGAGCAGTTAGGAATAGATGCGGAAGTGGCGGAATTGGTAGACGCACCAGATTTAGGTTCTGGCGCCGCAAGGTGTGAGAGTTCAAGTCTCTCCT
>NZ_JAWPOL010000308.1:0-1137 GCF_033391095.1 Vibrio sp. Vb0667
TCATAATTTTCTGGGGTTATCGATATATGCAAGGTTAGATAAGTGCCAGCAAGTAAGCTGGCCTTTTTGATCAACAAATTCTGTAAAAACCACACTCATCAAACCAGTCATATTCTCTATATCGCTGTTCGTTTCTTATACAAAAAGTTAACAAATTAAATTTTTATACATTTTTATTGCATAAAAACTCCTTGTTGGTAATATGAATGCCAAGTGACAATTAATGCGGTATTGCAGCATGAGTATTCAGGTAAGCGGAATCAACAAATCCTACGGTGACACACAAGTTCTTCACGATGTAAGTTTCAATTGTGAAAACGGTGAAACGCTAGTGTTACTGGGCCCAAGCGGCGCGGGGAAGAGTTCTTTATTACGTGTTCTAAACCTTTTAGAAGGGGCGGATAACGGCAAGTTAAACATCGCTAATGACGTCTTCGATTTCTCGGCTGAAATCAAAGAAAAGCAAGGTTTAGCGCTTCGCCGTAAAGTGGGCATGGTATTTCAGCAGTACAACTTGTGGCCTCACATGACGGTCATGGAGAACTTGATTGAAGCGCCTATTAAAGTGTCTGGAATGGATAAAGAAGAAGCTAAAACCCAAGCGATGCAAATTTTGTCTACGTTGCATTTGGCTGACAAGGCCGACGCATGGCCGATGCAGCTTTCTGGTGGGCAGCAACAACGTGTGGCGATTGCTCGTGCATTGATGATGAAACCGGAAGTCTTGCTTTTTGATGAACCGACCGCAGCTCTTGACCCTGAAATTACGAACCAAGTCGTTAAGATTATTAAAGATTTAAGCGAAACTGGCATCACCCAAGTCGTAGTGACGCATGAGGTCGATTTTGCTAAGAAGATTGCTAGCCACGTTCTGTACCTCGAGAAAGGACACATCGTAGAGCATGGTACGCACGACGCTTTTGCTAACCCGCAAACCACACAGTTTGCTGATTATCTAAAGCACTAAAAACAACACCAATAAGTTCAGTCAACTAACAGATAAGCTCGGCTGTCATTGCGAGTGTCAGCCCAAGACGTACACACGGAGTATTGCAATGAAAAAGATTCTACTAACTTCACTAATCGGCCTTATTTCTGCAAACGTGGCAGCAAACGCAGTGGCACAAGATGAAATCA
>NZ_JAWPOL010000309.1:0-1135 GCF_033391095.1 Vibrio sp. Vb0667
CTTTCCAAGAATCGATTTGCCACTTTTGATGGCGATAATTACGATCATGTTATTGAGTTCGCTGACGCTATGGAGCGCCAGTGGCTTCGATGAATCCATGCTCTTTAAACACTTAGCCCGCTGCGCACTGACACTGGTGTGTATTCTGGTTATGTCATCCATTCCAGCAGCCAGTTATCAACGCTCGGCACCGTACTTGTATTTTGTCGCCGTGTCGTTACTGCTGGCCGTCGCGCTGTTTGGTGACAGCACTAACGGTTCACAACGATGGCTAGATATCGGCTTTTTTCGTTTTCAACCTTCGGAATTAATTAAGCTGTCGATTCCGATCATGATCGCTTGGATGCTGCATCTGGAAGGCGGCAGACCTGACTTTCGTAAAATCGCGCTTTGTTTGATGATTACCTTGGTTCCCGCCGGGTTGATCGCTCTGCAACCCGATCTGGATGGTGCGATCTTTACCGTGATCTACGCACTATTCGTGTTATTTTTCGCGGGTATGAGCTGGAAAATCATTGGTGGATTTGTGGTGAGCGTTCTAACGCTCGCCCCGATTCTGTGGTTTTTCGTGATGGAAGCCTACCAAAAAAGCCGTGTGACTCAGTTCTTACACCCAGAATCTGACCCACTTGGCTCTGGTTACCAAATCATTCAATCGCTGATTGCGATTGGTTCGGGCGGTATGAAAGGCAAAGGTTGGATGAATGCCACACAAGGAACACTGGGCTTTATTCCAGAAAGTCATACCGACTTTATCTTTTCAACCTATGCGGAGGAATGGGGGTTCATTGGCTGTGTGGTATTGCTGACGCTATACCTATTTATTACAGCACGGGTGATGTTGCTAGCATGCCAATCTGAGCACTTTTTTAGTCGCTTAGTCAGTGGCACCTTGGCGATGAGCTTCTTCCTCTACGCCTTTATTAATACTGGAATGGTAAGTGGATTGTTGCCAGTGATGGGAAGCCCGCTTCCATTCTTTAGTTACGGCGGAACAGCCATGCTGACACAGGGCATCTGCTTTGGCGTAATCAGGTCTCTGTGTTACTCCAAATACCGTAATACTTAGCGTTACTCGCAATATTTAGCACGATCAAAAAAGGCTTCCCTCGGGAAGCCTTTTTTACAACAACGA
>NZ_JAWPOL010000310.1:0-1134 GCF_033391095.1 Vibrio sp. Vb0667
TCTACAGAAATGACCATGAGCTGTGTTGATGGCTCCGGCATGATCCACAATTGCTGCACAGCATCTTGTTCATTCGTTTTCGTCCCGTTACCAGCCCCTGTCAGCCAACTATCCCCACTGGCTTATCGCGCATCCATTGCCTCAGAAATCACCGCACCAGTGGTACAAGTCACCCATGATTTGTATCGGCCTCCGATAGTTTAATCCATACAAAGCATTCGACCCTGCATCCCTTTGCAGGCAGTTTCTTTGCGCCCAACTGATAGCGTGCTCACCTCAGCTATTCGCTCGTAACTCCATTTGTTACCTGCTATTTAGCGATAAAAAAGTGCGTCATCCGTTTGGCAAATACCAACGCTCTCCCGCTCGGTTCAATCGTTCCCGAAACGCAAAAGAGCTTGGTATCAATTTGGATGTAAATTATGGAATTCAACCCAAATCGCTTAGTGGCACCAGTATGCTCACTGGCTCTGGTTGCCCTACCGGCTTTCAATGTGGTGGCGCAATCGCCAACCAATACGAAAGCACAACAAGAAGCGCAAGCTCAATCAATCCAAGCCCAATCAACCAATGAGCTAGCAAACCTCATTAGCGTTGCATTGAGCAACGATGGCAACCGCAAGCAGTTCTATGCTCAATCGGAAGCGATGCGTGAAACAGGCGTAGCCAGCGCAACCTTGATGGACCCGAAACTGAAAGTCGGTTTTGGTGGTTTGCCTGTCGATAGCTTCAAATTTGACGAAGATCCGATGACCAATATCTCCGTCGGTTTGATGCAACAGTTCGAACGTGGCTCGACGCTCGACCTTCAACAAAAGAAAGCCAATCAACAAGCCGATGGTTTGTCGTTGCAAGTTCACGCACGGGAGCTTGAAGTGGCAAACAGCATGACTCAGCTTTGGTTGGAGTTGGGCTATCAGCAGAAAGCAGAGCAAATTTTGCTAGAAAACCGTCGGCTCATGACGGAAATGGAAAACTTCATTCAAACCAATTACTCAATCGGAAAAAGTGAAGCGCAAGATTTACTGAATGCACAGCTTCAAGTAAGTAAGTTGGATGAAAAGCTGCAAGCCAACGCACAAATGCAGCGCCGTTTGGTCTCGCAACTCTCAGAATGGTTGGGCTCTGACTGGC
>NZ_JAWPOL010000311.1:0-1133 GCF_033391095.1 Vibrio sp. Vb0667
CCGTATTCCAGCTGCACTTTGATGATGTGGTATAAGCGCTTTAGTTCTGCTGGCGTCATGGTTTCTCCAGCGCTGGCTTATCCGAACCAACTTTGCTCAATAGAGCATTGAGACGCGCTTCAATGCGAGAAGCTTGGCTGCGTACCTCATCCACTTGATCGCAAAAATACGCGACTTCCAATGGTGCGGGTGCCAATTTCCACTCTTCTGTGACCACTTGGGCAAGGTGACGCTGATGTTTTTCCGCTTGAGAAACGAAGAAACCACCCACGTTTTTGGTGCCTTGTACCAAAGTGTGTGCAACTACATCGCCTGTTACGCGAGATAACCACTCTTCAATGTCCGGTTTGCAATCGGTCATCAACTGAGAAAATTTCTGCGCCAGTTGAATATCACCTTCAAGTTCAAGCTTGTCTTGCTTAATCAAGCGAGTGATGTTGGCTTGGTCACGCAGCTCAGGCAGCACGCTCAAGTTCAACGAGAGATAGCAGTCAGGCTGACCTTCGTAGTTACCCAGCACATCAATCTGCTGACTGAAAACAAACGTCAGCGTCTTGTCGATTTCTTTGAGGTGAACTTGGATAACTTGGCCCTTGAGACGCGCTAAACGACGACCCAATGCAGGATCGTCTTTAATCAGTGTGTTCAGCGAAGTTTCAATGACAGCAGTGATAAGAGGTTCAAATGGCATGCCGTTAACCCTTAGAATTTGTAACCGCGGTGCAACGCCACAATACCACCCGTTAGGTTGTAGTATTTGGTGTTTTCGAAGCCAGCGTCTTGCATCATGCCTTCCAGTGTTTCTTGGTCTGGGTGCATGCGAATAGATTCAGCAAGGTAGCGGTAGCTTTCTGCGTCATTCGCGACCAATTCGCCCATTTTTGGCAATAGGTGGAATGAGTACGCGTCGTACACTTTTGATAGTGGTTCGAGAACTGGTTTAGAGAATTCCAAAACCAATAGACGACCACCAGGCTTGAGGACGCGGAACATTGAACGCAGTGCTTTGTCTTTGTCGGTTACGTTACGAAGACAGAAGCTGATGGTGATCATATCGAAGTAATCATCTGGGAAAGGCAGTTCTTCTGCGTTAGCTTGTACGTAGTGTACGTTACCCACAATGCCGTTATCGC
>NZ_JAWPOL010000312.1:0-1133 GCF_033391095.1 Vibrio sp. Vb0667
AAACTACTGGATTACATCGGCGAAGTCCGCCGAGCACTGAAACGCTTTTATCACCTGCCTTATTTAGTCACCAACAATCCCGAAACTATTGCGTTTGTGAAAGGCAATTTGACTTACTATGAACCGCTGCAAGCCCAGTTAACCCAACTCGACAAAGCCGCGAATACCGAAGGTTGGTTGATCCTCTCCACCTCTGGTGAAGTGTTAGTTTCCAGCCTCATCGATGAACGATTTAGCCGTTCAGATCGACGTGCCATTGTTGAACAGATTCATCGCCAAGGTGAAGGCGTCTCTCTGGTAAATAAAACCAAAGGCTCGAGCCCTCTGTATTATTTATCGGCACCGATTTTTGATGGCCTTAACATCGCGGGTATTGTCGTCGTACAAATTAACTTGAGCCTTCTGACGGAACAAACCATCACCAGCCAAGACATTATTACACTGCAAAACCGCCATCAGCGTTTCTTCCTGTCGAGCAGTACCACTTACAACGCGGACTGGTTCAATGAGCCAAACCATGCAGTAGATGAGGAAACACAAAAGCTCTACGACAACACCGTGATCCATTTTTGGACGCTGGATCAACAACGCTATTTTGCCCATACCGTTAAATTGGATGACCTCAATTGGTATGTCAGTTATCTCATCCCGACCAAGCCAGTTCAACAAGCCATTAATGTCATTGGTTGGAGTGTCGCTGCGTTGCTGTTATTGATCATTTTGTTGGTCATTATCGGTTTGCAACGGCACCAGAAAAACCAGAACCAACAGCGTATTCAGGCTCTACTGGAGGAATCCCAAAGGCGACTTAAGCAGATGATCAACAAAACTCACGTTGGGTTGCTGTTGATCAATGAGCAAGGACAGCTATTCGATCTCAATCCAATGGCTAAGCGGCTGTTTTGCTTGCCGGAAAATGTCAATCGTCAAACTTTTGCTTGGGAGTTGTTTGATGCAGGTAATCCCAACTCAACCACGCTCACACTGCTCAGAGATCTACCAAAACATAAGGAGCTTGCAGAAATCAGTGCCGTTGAAACGATGGCAAGGCGAAGTGATGGGAGCGTTTTCCCGGTGCTGTTCTCATTAACGACTTTTCCTTGGCACGGAGAGCTGTATTTTCTTGCCACCCT
>NZ_JAWPOL010000313.1:0-1133 GCF_033391095.1 Vibrio sp. Vb0667
ACAAAGCGAAGATACTCTTTCTCACCCGCTAGTTTCCCCATTTTGTAAACCATTTCCAGAGTCGCTAAAGAATTGCTCTCTTGGCCTAACTCCATGTAAATACCAGACAATTGAGTCCAGTAACGCTTATTTTTTGGATATTTAGTGGTTAATGTTTTCAATACACCCGCAACGCTCTTGAACTGCTTAAGTTCATAATGCGCAGACATCAGTAGCTGATACCAAGATTCACTAGGTTCTTTACTCATAGCGATTGCTTGCTTAGCTGGTGGAATCGCGTTTTTGTAATCTTCTAGCTGAACATAAGCACTCGCTAGAGGGATGTATGCATGCGCTTGTGGCTTTTCTTCGGTGGTTTCTGCAATTTTGAACCACTCATTCATGGTTGCTACTGACTTTTTAAATTGCCCTTCGGCTAAGTAAAGCTGCGCCAAGCTATAACGAACTTGCTGGGCTACAGGCACTGGAAGTGCGTTTAAACTTAACGCATCAGCAAAATACTTTGCTGCTTTCGGGTAGTCATCTTGCAGAGAGTACAAAAAGCCCATCTGTTGCAGTAAGACTGCACGGTCATATTGTTTTTTGCTTGTACTACTTAATGCTGAGTTCAATTTAGAAAGGGCATCAGCGTACTTTTCTGTAGCAATGAGTTCCTGAACTTTGTTTACCGTTCGAAACGTTTTGTCTGACAACTCCGGAGTGTTGGCAAAACCAGGCGCGCCATACGCGCCTGACAATAACACTAGAGAAGCCAACAGTTTGGTATATGCTTTCATACGTATGACTCCTTAGTTTGTAGAGAACTCAATTTCTTGAGAAAGGCGAGAGCTAACCGCTTTACCATCAACCATCTTGGGTTTGAAGGTCCACTTAGATACGGTTTTCTTCGCGGCTTGTCCCAAGCCCAACTTACGTGGTGTCTCTTTTAAAACTTTGACGTCCTCGACGCTACCACGTTCGTTAACAGTAAACTCTACAAGTACGATACCTTTCTCAAGTCCAGAACGGGCGGCCTTACGAGGCATCTGAGGTTGGAATGTTGCTAAAGGCACAGGGCCTCCGCTACCTGCCAGTCTCGCTCCGCCACCTTGGCTGTAATGACCGAGCACTGAGCCACCAGTGACGTTAACTGG
>NZ_JAWPOL010000314.1:0-1133 GCF_033391095.1 Vibrio sp. Vb0667
AAGCCAAATGGTTTATCGAATCCAAGCAGAGCAAACACAGCCCCTGATGCTGCCAGTGGTAGCGTTGCGAGGATGATGATTGGTTGCTTAAAGCCGTTGAACATCGCGACTAAAATGATCACCATGATCAGCATTGCTTTTGGTTGCTGCTTCATGATGTCGGTGACCGCTTTGTCTTCATCGTAATATTCGCCGCCCCATTCCATGCTGTAACCCGCCGGAAGTTGGATAGCTTCAACCTGATCTTTAATGGCATTTCTTACGTTCGCTGGTGTGGAGTCTCGGCTCACACCCGCTTGAACCGTGATGGTTTTCACGCGGTCGCGTCGCCAAATCATGCTCTCTTCGGTGACCAGTTCGAATCCATCCACCACTTGACCAAGCGGAACGCTGTTAAAGCCAAGTAGAGAGCGCACAGGTAGCGTTTCTAGCGACGCCATGTTTTGCGATGTGCCACGTAACTGAATTGGAATCAGCTCATCATTCAGGTTCATTTGTCCGAGCGGCATGCCGTCTGATGCACGTTTTAGCGCGAAAGCGACATCGGCGCGGTTAATTCCTGCTTGACGCATTTTGTCTTGGTTTAGAATCGGCTTGAGCACTTTGCTTTCTTGGCGCCAATCATCGCGAATGTATTTTGCATCAGGGTTTGAAGCAAAAATCGTTTTCGCTTCCGCCGCTAGTTGATGTAATACGGTTTCATCCGGACCAGAAAAACGCACCTCAACCGCGAACTTATCTTTGGTTGCTAGCTTCAGCGCTCGGAAGCGAGGTTCGGCATCCGGAAACGCCTCTTTCAGCCAATCATCGCCACGCGTTACCAAGTGACTGATGCTCTCGTAGTCTTTGGTGTTGATCAGAATCTGGCCGTAGGCAGGGTCGAGTGGCTCAGGCTCTACCGTTACCGAGAAGCGAGGCGCACTGGTGCCGACATAGCTAGAGATACTTTCCCCTTCTGGTTGTGCGACCAACCATTCTTCAACTTTGCGCATGTCTGCCGAGGTTTGTTCAATCTTGGCACCATTGGGTAGCCAGTAATCGAGAAACACAATTGAGCGATCCGACTGAGGAATAAAGTTCACGGCCACATACGGGATTGCCACGGCGGTGACTAAAATCAACGGAACCAAAGC
>NZ_JAWPOL010000315.1:0-1130 GCF_033391095.1 Vibrio sp. Vb0667
CAGTAACGGAAAACGACCATGCATAACGCAGTTATCTTTGTTGATGACGAACCACACATTCGTGATGCCGTTTCACAAGCACTACTTATCGAGGGCATTGAAGTCACTTGCTTTCCCAATGCCGTTGAAGCACTCAGAGTTATCGATGCCAATTCTCCAGCCATCATCATTACCGATATTCACATGCCGGTCATGGATGGCTTAGAGTTTATGCGTACGCTGCTGAGCAAAAATCACCACTTTCAATTCATCGTTCTAACTGGGCATGGCGACGTTAAAACGGCGGTCGAAGCGATGAAAAGCGGCGCGTACGACTTTCTGGAAAAACCATTTTCAACCGATCAACTGATGAAATCACTGAACAACGCCAGCGATAAGCTGAACTTGTTGCAAGAAAACATCTGGCTAAAGAAAGAGCTCGACATGCAAACCCATGTCGGCCCAAAAATGATTGGTCACAGTAAAGTCATGGTGAGTATTCGCCGAGCCTTAATCAGCGCACCGACGAACCAACCTCTGATTTTCGTGGGACAAGACGGCACTGGTCGCCGATTAGCTGCGCAATTTGCTCACGATATTCACGCCACACCAGACAGCGAGCTGATTGCAGCATCAGGTGAAGACCTTTACGAACTGTCGCTAGATGCACTCGACAAAGCCATTGAACACCTGACGGAAGACTCAAATCGTTGCAGTTTGTACCTGCACAGCGCAGAACATATCTCGCTCGCACAGTGGCAATGCCTGTTTAACCACCCGAAATTGGAGCGCGTATTTGGTGCGACGACCAAGGTTGATGCCGATGTTAAAACGTTCGCAACGCTCATCCACTTACCAACGCTGGATGAACGCAAAGAAGATATTGGCCCACTTTACAAACACTTCGTGCGTCATGCAGCAAGCCGTTATCAGCTGCAACCACCGCACATCAGTTTGGACGAAGTACGCCGAATTACAGCGCTTTCTTGGCCAGAAAAAGTGAAACAACTGCGCCAATTTGCGGAGCTGCGCGCTCTCAAACCTGAGACTTTTCGCATGGAAGATTGGGACAGTGAAAAGAGCATCGAAATTCAGAGCATGACTCAACGCACAGAACACTTTGAATATTGTCTGTTGTTTGATGCATTGCA
>NZ_JAWPOL010000316.1:0-1130 GCF_033391095.1 Vibrio sp. Vb0667
CCTTCTGTAACATTGGGGATCTGACCATTGACGTTATCTGCACAGAGTGTCTCCACATCTGGTTCAGGAGTGTCTAATGGATATAGTTCCGTCAATGCCCACTCATTTGCAGACTGAGCAACAAACCAAGCTTTTGTTCCCAAAAACTCTCTTGTTAACCCGCTTTGATTCGACCATGTCACTTTCATTAAAGAGGAAGCCAAATATCCCATTACAATAATGACGAATAACACGATGATTAGTACATTTCCGCTGGAGTTTCTTCTATGGGACATTGAGCACCTGCACATCTTGTTGATACACACTACGTTCACCATCCTGCTCAAACTCTAGATTTATATGAACTAAACCACCTCGTTGCAGAGTAGGCTCTAGATAACGCATACCACTTACGGACGTATCGACACTATCCGCAACCGTAATACCATTTCGCGTAACTTGCTTGGCATCGAAACAGTAGCGAACCTCCGACTTCTCTTGATAAATATAAAGACGGCTAGAAACAGAGGAGCCCGTAATCATACTTGCCGCCCCTGTAACAACAAAAACCTTACCTGTTTTAGCTAAACCACCAATGGCTATATTTTGCGAAGAGGTTGATTGTAAATCTTCATATCGGCTCGGATTGATCACCATCCTGCGATTCGCAGGAATAGGATTAAGCGTTGAGTCATTACCTAGCAAAAACTCTAAGTCATTATTCTTAAACGTGTAAAAACCAGAATACTCAATCGGAACAAACTCTAAGCAATGGGAAGCATCCTTTGGAACATGAAAACTATTAGGTACAGCATGGCGGATTTCACGCGTCATCTTCTCTAAAACAAACTGAGCCTGCGTTTGTATTCGTTGGCGATCGATAGTATCAGCGTAGCCTTTCATTCCTAACTGGACATAGCCAGCTATCCCCAACATGATGAAGCTGCCGACCACAATCGTAACTATCATTTCCATTAAGGTGAAACCACGAGCTTTCATCAGTAGTTCCCTTTAATAGCGGTTAAAGTAAGGGGCTGCGTGTTCCCCGCAAAAATCCTTAATGTTACTTTTTTGTATTCGGTTATTTCATCGGGAGCTTTATCCGTCAGATCATCATATGCAACGCTAACTTCTAATCTAAAGTTTTTGTA
>NZ_JAWPOL010000317.1:0-1129 GCF_033391095.1 Vibrio sp. Vb0667
GTTTCGACGGTTCTTTCTGGTCCTTTTTCACCACAACCAGCCAAAGTAAGCGCTGCAAAAATCGCGGTTAAGGTTATGATTCCTTTCATACTACAACCCTCGCTCCTTCACCCAAGCCCGGACTTTGATTCCCGGCTCAATGACATTAATGCCTGAGATAATGATTTGATCGCCATCCGCTAACCCTTGCAAAATCTGTCCGTTGTCATTCATCGTAATGTCGGCTTTCGCAACCATACCTTGGTCATCGACGCGCCAAACGTAAGTTTTTCCATTTTCTTCAAAGAGCGCAGAATCTGGAATTTTGGTCGCTCCGGAGTTTTGTGACACGAGATACGCATTGCCTGACATACCAGGAAGAATGCCTAGCTCTGGCGGTCTTTCCATCACCATCGTCACTTTATAGCTGCCCGTTTTTGGGTCGGCTTCGGTGTCAATTTCTTGGAAAGTCAGATCGAAAGAGCGTTCGGGAAACGCGTCGAATATCATTTTGGCTGAAACATTCACGCCTTGCGTATAACGGTTGAGCAAATAGTCAGGCAGTTGAAAAATCACCTTCATTACCTGATTGGTTTGAATGTTCATCACCCCTTCTTTGGCGGCAACGTATTCATGATTTTCGGCAGGAAGATAAGAAATGGTGCCATCGTAAGGAGCAACGAGTTGGGTGTAGCGCAAGTTCGCTTTGGCTTGATCCCATTGCGCTTTAGCGGAGTTATGATTAGCTTTCGCTTCATCAAAATCTTGTTCAGAGACCACTTGGTCTTTCCGCAGCTTCTTATAGCGCTTGTACTGAACATCAGCTAACGCAAAATTCGCTCTTGCTTGCTTTTCCAATAAGGAATATTCATCTGGGTTAAGAACTGCTAGCACATCGCCTTTTTTAACGACTTGCCCTTCATTAACTTCGATCGATTGAAGCAACCCTGGGACACGAAATGCGAGTACAGCTCTGTCACCGGCTTCTGTGGTGGCGGGGAAATGGCGTTCAAATTGTGCGTTGCCAACAGAAACAGTAAAAAGTTTTGCGGGGCGAGATTCTGGCTCAGGGACTGGTGGAAGCTCTTTACCACAACCCGACAATGCAGCCGTGACGGCTATCGGAATGAGCAGTTTTCTCATCACATTC
>NZ_JAWPOL010000031.1:0-49217 GCF_033391095.1 Vibrio sp. Vb0667
ATGAGACTTATCCCGTTAACTCGAGCAGCACAAGTAGGTAAGTGGGCAGCTGCGCATATCGCTAAGCGTATCAACGACTTTAAACCTACTGCTGAGCGTCCATTCGTTCTGGGTCTACCAACTGGTGGCACTCCTCTAGCAACCTACAAAGCCCTAATCGAGCTTTACCAAGCCGGCGAAGTCAGCTTCAAAAACGTCGTGACTTTTAACATGGATGAGTACATTGGCATCCCTGCGGATCACCCAGAATCTTACCGTTCGTTCATGTACAACAACTTCTTTAATCACATTGATATTCAAGAAGAAAATATCAACCTACTGAACGGTAACACAGACGATCACGACGCAGAATGTAAGCGTTACGAAGACAAAATTAAGTCTTACGGCAAGATCAACCTGTTCATGGGCGGCGTGGGTAACGACGGTCACATCGCGTTCAACGAGCCAGCGTCATCTCTTTCTTCTCGTACTCGCATCAAGACCCTCACTGAAGACACTCGCATTGCGAACTCTCGCTTCTTTGACGGCGATATCAACCAAGTGCCTAAATACGCGCTGACTATCGGTGTTGGTACGCTTCTAGACTCAGAAGAAGTGATGATCTTGGTCACTGGCCATAACAAAGCTCAGGCACTTGAAGCAGCCGTGGAAGGTTGTGTAAACCACCTATGGACAGTTTCTGCTCTTCAACTTCACCCTAAAGCGGTGATCGTATGCGACGAACCAGCTCAACAAGAACTGAAAGTGAAGACAGTGAAGTACTTCTCTGAGCTAGAAGCAGAAAACATCAAAGGCTTTTAACCCATAGGATGGCAGCCTAGAAACACACTAAAAATACAAAACCCGTGTTGAACACGGGTTTTTTCTTATCTGAACAGCGGGCTTAAGTCGTCAATAAGCTTTAATACCAAACTGACGAAGACGCTTAGGAAGCACTTCATCCAACTTGTCTAGTTCACTCGGTTCGACTTCGATAAGGTTGAAATGATGCTGCTCATAAACAGTACGAATGGTCTCACGGTCGGCCTGAGCCATCTCCCCATCGTCACTTCCCCAAAATTGCAAATAGACTTTACCGCCTGGTAAGTAAAAATCGCTAGTGACATCTTGGTCAATCGGCAACTGACGCTCATAAGCGTGCACTACACCAGCCAAGTACAGCCAGTTGTCAATGAGCAACTCACCCTTAGAGCGCACGTAATGCCCATCTAATGTTCGGTGCTTGGCTTCAAATTTTTGGCGAAAGCTTGAGTACGATTTATCCGTAGAATGTGACTCCGCGTCTTGCCCTAAAAACTCAATGACAGATTGCTTAAGACGCTTGTTACGCAGCACCACATCGTGCCATACGACAAAGGTATTTTGTGTTTCTTTATCGGTTCTTTGCTGTCCACCAGCGCGCACACCAGCTTCAGTGACACTCCATCCCTCTTCGGATTTGGTCAACCAACCCAGTTCACTCAAAAGCTGATTCATGCGCTTCGCATTCAATTTCAGCTTTTCACCCAGTTGTGTCGCGCTCAATGTTTTCCCTGAGCTGGGAGTCAGCTCAATATGTAAGTTGGTCGGCCAGACGATGAACTGGCCAAATTTAAGGTGATCCACATACTCACCGCCAAACTTTGCCCCTTCTTCGGTCAAAATCCACTTTTCATCTTGGCGAACGATGTAGCCTGCACGTTTGAGATCGGCAAACAGCAGCTTAGCTTCTACCTTGCGCATTTTCGCTAATGCCGACGTCGATATTTTTTCAGACATGTGGGTACCTCATGCTGCTGCAAAATTGAACACTATGTCGTCATAGTAACGCATTGATTTCACGGCTTGAAGTCAGGCAAACAAGATTTCGTGTTACAAATAGCAAAGCCAGCGTATAGGTGCTGGCTTTGCTATTTCGGTAAAAAAGCGAATGTTATCTAATAAAAGCGATGCATCCTTGCAAAATCACTAAATTCACAATGTCGATGAAGAATGCACCGACAATTGGAACCACCATAAATGCTTGTGGTGATGGACCATATCGACTCACGATGGAGCCCATATTCATGACCGCAGTCGGTGTAGCACCTAACCCAAAACCGCAGTGTCCGCTAGCGATCACCGCCGCATCGTAGTTGCCTCCCATCATGCGGAATGTTACGTAGTAAGTGAACATCGCCAACACTGCCGACTGAATAGCAAGAATAATAAGGAATGGGATCGCAAGATCGAAAATATTCCACAATTTCAAACTCATCAAGGCCATGGCAAGAAATAGAGATAGTGCAACCGTGCCAAGAATATCAACGGTTTCTAAATCAACCTTGCGCGCCTTCGTCACTTCCATGATGTTAGTGATAACAACACCAATAAACAGCGCATAAACAAAATCGGGAATCATTAACCACTTGATGTCAAAACTGCTTACCCAACTCTCGAGATACTTCGCGCCTGTCACGCAAAGTAGAATGATGGACAAGCTTTCAACGACTCTTTTCGCTGTGACACGATCTTCCTCATGTTCGTTGTACGTCACCAGTTCAGGGAAACTCTGATGACTTTGATTGGTGCGTCCGTATTCCGATTCCAAGTTGTGTTTGTTTAGTAGCTTTTGTGCAACAGGGCTGCCAATAATCCCGCCCATCACCAAGCCAAATGTAGCAGAAGCCATTGCCACCTCTAGAACATTATGCAAACCATACATTTCTTGAAAAGTTTGCGACCACGCAGCTCCAGTTCCATGTCCGCCAGAAAGCGTAATGGATCCGGCGATCAACCCCATGAGTGGATCTAACCCCAACGCTGTTGCTAAGGACACGCCGACCGCATTTTGGATAAGAATGTAGACCGATGCCACAACTAGGAAGATGAAAACCTTCGCACCGCCTTTAATCAGTTGGGTGTAATTTGCCGCTAAGCCAACGGTTGCAAAAAACATCAGCATAAAGACGTTTTGCAGTGGTAAATCAAAGGAAACATCCACACCGTTTAAGTGCATCGTCGTGATGACGCAAGCGACCACTAGACCACCAACAATTGGCTCTGGAATATTAAATTTTTTTAAGGTTGGTAACTTGGTATTGATGAACTGCCCTAAAAACAACACGCAAATTGCGACGAGGAACGACTCCTGTGGGCCGATAGATATTACCTGATTCATGAGACCTCTTTACTCTACTCTTTCTCATTCATTGAGCACGCGCTCAACGTGAGATAGGTGCCTAAGCCAGTCAGATTGCCTCTCGAAACTTTTGTTTTCTAGGCCTCTTTGACCATTGATTCTCATCAAGTAAGAAATAGGCAGACCTAAAATTATGCTAATTATCATTCAGTGAGAAGATTCATTTAGAACAGGCGATAAGTGTATTGATGGGAAGAGAAAAACAACACTTCTCAACTTATGAGAAGCAATTAATTTCCATATAAAACAAAACCTCAAAACAACGACCACATAGGTGGATATTTAGAGCGAATGAGACAGGCGGATACACTAGGTTTTAAATTATTACTTTCTCTCTAACGCACTAGGTGTTATACATATATATAACACCATCTCAACCAAGAGATTCACTCATGACTAATTGGCATGATCGCCAACCGATATTTCGACAGTTGGCAGACCAGATCACGCAGCAAATACTGCAAGGTGTCTGGCAAGAAGGCGATGCTCTGCCCTCCGTCCGTAGCATCTCTGCAGATATGAAAATTAACCACCTCACCGTTATGAAAGGCTATCAATTGCTTGTTGATGACGGGCTAGTGGAGAAAAAACGCGGTCAAGGTATGTTTGTCGCTTCAGGAGCAAAGCTCAAATTACTCGCAGACGAGAAGGCACGTTTTCTTCAGCAACAAATTCCGCAGATAGCCGACACAATACAGCGTCTGGATATGTCACTCGACGAATTCATTCAACAACTAAAACCACACTTGAAAGGTGACCAATGAGCGCATTAGTCAGTGTAAACAACGTCTCCAAGCAATATCAGCAACAAGGAGAAGCACTGCATGAAGTGAGTTTCGACCTACATGCAGGACAAGTACTTGGCTTACTCGGCCATAATGGCGCAGGTAAATCAACGCTTATTAATGCCCTACTCGGTGCACATGAATATCAGGGCACTATTCGTATCAACGGATTTGAACCCATTATGCAACGCGACAAGATAATGCAGAGCTTATCCTACATCTCGGATGTCAACGTTCTGCCAGATTGGATGACCGTTGCTCAACTGCTTAACTATACCGAGGGCGTGCATCCAGGGTTCAATCGCGCCCAAGCAGATACGCTACTTCGTCAAACGGACATCAAACCTCGTGCGCGTATCAAATCTTTATCCAAAGGGATGAAGGTGCAATTACACCTCGCGATTGTGATCGCGACCAACACCCAAATCCTCATATTGGATGAACCGACACTCGGGTTAGATCTCGTGTATCGCGAGACGTTTTATCGTCACTTATTGGAATGGTTTCACGACGGCGAGCGCGTGTTGATCATCGCCAGTCATGAAGTATCAGAGATTGAGCACTTGCTGACAGATGTTCTGATTCTTAAGCATGGTCGCCCCGTTCTGCAAACCTCGATGGACAGTATCAGTGAAGACTATTTCATTCTTGAAGCCAACGACGAGCACCGCACACAAATTGAAGCGATGAACCCACTCTCGTCACAAAAAGGCCTCGGTTCAACGAAATGGTTACTCAAAGCCCAGTATGCCCAACAAGCAGAAACAATGGGTTCCATCCATGGGGTGAAGTTAGCGGATCTATTTTTAGCATTGCAGAAGGAGGCAGCGTAATGCGTTCAGTTGTCGCGATGTTGCAAAAAGAGTGGTTAGAAAACCCTCTTGTTTTACGTATTCCACTGTTTGTGTTGGCGTGTGGAGTTATTCTCTTTGTGAGTTTAATGAGTAACGACACTCTACAACACAATATGTTTTTCCAAATGAGCTTTGGTGGCGATGTCAGTGACATTCACAAAGAGCTTGGTGATGACGTCAATATGTTGATTTCCGGAGGAGCAGGGCTGCTGTCTATATTGTTAGCCGTTCAGTACTTCCCAAGAACGCTACGCAAAGAACGGGCGGAAGGCAGCATTATGTTTTGGCGCAGTATGCCTGTCAGTGACATAAAAACCCATTTAGTGAAGCTAGGATTTGGCTTATTGGTGATTCCGCTCGTCTGCTCGGTGCTCGTACTCGCTGCAAATTCAATGTTGTGGTTGCTGAACATCTCTACTGATCACCAATTGGCTTTATTGTACCGCCAAGCCTCGTTAGGTTACGTGCTGCTGCATTGGGGAGAGTTTTTAATCAGAATCTTTTTCGCCGGTATTCTGCTGTTACCGCTGGCATTAACTGCGATGGCTATTTCACAAAAAGTGAACTCACCACTGGTCATTTTGTTTATCGCCATTTATGCGCTGCGTTGGATGCCTATCGCACTTTTTGGTTTCTACGGGCTAGATCAGTTTTTCTCCGAAGTGCTTTACCTTCCGCTGCACGCCATTATTACACCAAACCCATTCAATGCCATTCCTCAAGCGGGTTGGTTAAACGTTGGCATTTACGCCTTCATTGGTATTCTTGGTTGGACAGCTAGCCTCAAGTTCAGCCGAACTATCCAATAATTCTTCGTTCAATAAACGACCAAACCAAGTCATAAAAAAACGGTCACAACCAGTGTTGTGACCGTTTTTATTTCGCCTCTAGGAGCTCATCCACTTAACTTTAACCAAGGAATGAAATGTAGCCTTGCAAGATAATTAAGTTGACGATGTCGATAAAGAAAGCGCCCACAATTGGCACCACCATAAATGCTTGTGGCGACGGGCCAAATCGGTTAACGATCGAACCCATGTTCATTACGGCTGTTGGGGTTGCACCCAAGCCAAAACCGCAGTGCCCCCCTGCAATAACAGCAGCATCGTAGTTGCTTCCCATCACTTTGAACGTAACATAGTACGTAAAGATTGCTAAGACGACAGACTGCACAGCTAAAATAACCAAGAATGGAATCGCTAGATCGAAGATATTCCATAACTTCAAGCTCATCAGAGCCATCGCTAAGAACAGAGATAGCGATACCGTACCTAACATATCGACCGTTTCGGCATCTAACTTACGAATCTTGGTCACTTCCAAGAAATTCGTAATGATCACACCAATGAATAGCGCATATACGAAGTCTGGAATCATCAGCCATGAGATTTCATACGTGCTTACCCATTGCTCGACATACTTGGCCCCAGTAACACAGATCAGTAGGAAGAAGAGTTTCTCCACCACTTTTTTCGCCGTTACTTTATCTTCTTCGTATTCATTGTAAGTCACCAACTCCGGGAACTTCTCGTGAGTTTTGGCATCTCGACCACCACGACCATACTCAGACTCTATGCTGTTCTTTTCCACCAGACGCTGCGCTACAGGGCTACCAATGATACCGCCGATGATCAAACCAAAAGTCGCTGATGCCATTGCAATTTCTAAGACGTTATCCAATCCATACACGTCTTGAAAGGTTTGTGACCACGCAGCACCTGTACCATGACCACCTGACAGAGTAATCGAGCCAGCAATTAACCCCATCAAAGGATCTAAACCGAGCGCCGCCGCAAGTGAAACGCCAACGCCGTTTTGTATGATGATGTAAAACGATGCGACAGCTAAGAAGATAAAAACCTTCGCACCTCCTTTCATCAACTGAGTGTAATTTGCGGCCAAACCAACTGTCGCAAAAAACATTAACATAAACGTATTTTGTAATGGCAAGTCGAACTCTAAATCGATGCCGTTGAAATGAAGAGCAGTAATCATGCAGGCTACAATAAGACCACCTACAATCGGCTCAGGTATGTTGAATTTCTTTAAAATCGGTAGCTTAGCATTAATAAAATGCCCCAGGAAAAGCACACTGATTGCGACCAAGAAGGACTCCAGTGCACCTACAGATATTAAATGATTCATATCGCCTCTTATTATTGTTCTCTTCATTCTCCGTAATGAATGAGTGTTAGTTTAACCTTCGTTCAATAGCAAATTTTCTCGCTTTATTATTTCGAAAATACTCAAAAAGTTGGTGTAGATGCGCCTTAGGCTAGTTTAAGGGGCGCTCCTTAAGCGATGTGTCAGTTTTTACGCTGTTAGCAAGCCCTTAAATGTGAAAGGAGCTGATACAGCTCCTTCAAATGGCCCCTCGCAATACCTGTGCGTTATCGCTTGGGCTGTCGTGTTGTGAGTAAATTCTGGGTGACACTTTCTGAACCACTTCGGGCTCCCTTACTTAAACAGAATGTGTCAATTACTATCAAACAAAGTTCCTTCCCGTTGTAACCGCTAAACGCCGAGAGCGCGTTCAAAACAATTGGGTTTGCCTGTTCCTGTCGTAGCTTTTCAACTCTGGCTCATGGTGTATAAACGAGCCGAATCCAAGGAAACTCTCAGGCTGCAACAAACGTTTTCGTCACAACGGAGCAGGATTATAACATATCGCTGATAATTTTCTTCAATTCAGTGACATTCACCAACCCCATAGTTAAACCTTGCAATGATTAACTGCCTATTATCATTTTCACAGATAAAGATCGAAGCACAGTTACTCAGTAAGCTTCTTAGAATACGATGCATAGCTAATAACTTCACCGCCGTTCTTATCCAAGAGGTCTTGATAAACGCCCTAGAGAACCAAGCAGCCGAAATATGCGATGTTATCATGATTGCTTTTCGAGACCGACGTCCCGACTTTGGCTAATGAGTACAACCCCAACTATGCATCAGACAAAAACATGTATAATTTTTTATACAAGTTATTCAATAACAAGAGTCCCACATGAACATTCATTCGCTTTGCCCTGCGCTATTACTCAGCATAGCCTCATCAGCTACAGCATCTGAAAACATTCGTATTCAATATTCTCCCGTAGAGACAACTCATGAAAAAATAGCCCAACAATCTATTCAAAGCAGCGATGTAAACACCATCTTTGCTGAGCTATCTCAGGCCTACTTTCCATTTGATAAAGCTCTCACGCTGGTTTACGGCGGAGAAGATGGTCCAATGTATGATCCTGATACACACACAATATACGTTCCTTACACTTTTTATTTGGAGTCGCTCAATTACTTCTCCAATAATCAGTATGAAGAACGCTTCGGAAAATCTCCAAAAACAGGGGCGCTAGATACGTTATTGCACACTTTACTTCATGAAGCTGGACATGCTTACATCGAAGATCAAAGCATCCCTGTTCTCGGAAAAGAAGAAGATGCGGTCGATAATTTTGCCACTATTTTAATGATTGACTTCCTAGAAGATGGCGCAGATATGGCCATTAGCGCCGCCGACATGTTCGCATTCGAATCCGACGACAGACCGGACTACTACGATTTTGGCGAGTACATTGACGAACACAGCTTTGATTTGCAGCGTTACTTTTCAACGTTATGTCTGGTGTACGGTAGTGATCCTGAGCAATACAAAGCCTTACTCGATGAAGTAGAAAAAGACTACCTGCGTGATCGCAAAGAGTTCTGCCAATTCAATTACAGCAACATTCGCAACAATTGGCTGCATTACTTGCAAAACAATGAACCAAAAGAAAATTCGCCACGTAAAAGCGATTAGAAAATCTCAAACAAGAAAACCGCAATGACAAAACTCACCATATTTTATGACGGAACCTGCCCGCTTTGTGCCAAAGAGATGAAGGCGCTAAAACAACGCGATGCCAAGCAGCAAATCAAAACCGTCGATATCTATAGTGATGCATTCGCAGATTATCCTCAGATCGATCCTGAACAAGCCAACACCATTTTGCACGCCCTCAACGAAAAGGGGGAACTTCTGCTGGGGTTGGACGTGACTCATCGTGCATGGCAATTGGTCGGTCGCGGTTGGTTGTATGCACCGCTGCGTTGGCGCGCTGTCAAACCTGTTGCGGATTGGCTTTACCTCAAATTTGCCAAAAACCGTTACCGCGTCTCCTACTGGTTAACGGGCACTTCTCGCTGCAATAACGGTTCGTGTTCACGTTAATTGTGATCCTGCTTAAAAATGCTACGACCTTAGTCTAAATTTATAAACTTCCAGTACTTCTGATTGATTAACTCGGTTAATCTCTAAGCATTACAACAATAAGTATTAATAATTTTATCAGGCAAGCTTATTCGGCTTGTCACTTGTAACGCTGCGCCGAGAGAAGGACGTCTCTATGAATCTGACGATCAGAAAACGACTATATATCCTTTCAATAATTCCAATTCTAACCATGGCAATAGGCATGATGTGGTTCACCTACCTACAAACCACAGCCTACAACGAACACGAGATTGAGCAGACTCGAAGTCAAATGATGGAGATGAAAAAAGCCGAGCTCAAAAACTACGTCCAAATGGCGCGCTCCGCTGTCGAGCCACTACTCGCTCAAAATGCCCCACTTGAAGAAGCACTGCCTATCTTGAAACAGTTGGAGTTCGGTCAATCTGGCTACATCTTTGGCTACGATTCAAAAGGCGTGCGTGTCGTGGTGGGTAAAAACACCAAAGGCGTCGGAGAGAACTTCTATAACTTGCAGGACAAGAAGGGCAATTACCTGATTCAGGATTTGATCAAAAACTCCAAAACTGGTGAGTTCACGACTTATTACTTCCCGAAACTCGGTCAGAACGAAGCACTACCGAAATTGAGCTACTCGGTCTTTATTCCTGAATGGGATTTAATGTTGGGTACAGGCTTCTACACTGATGATATCGACGCCATTTTAGCAAACATGGAAGAAGCCGCGCATCAGGCCCTCAACACCACACTGACGGCTATTGCTCTGTTCTGTGTCTCGATTGCTGCTATCGTCGCGGTCTTCGCTGTGTTTGTTAACCGCAGCATCATGAAGCCTATCGAGCAGTTTGATGCTTCAATTCACTCTTTCGCGCAAGGCGATGCCGACTTAACCGCACGCATGGAAGAATCAAGCGTACCGGAGTTCACCCAGCTTAGCCGTAACTTCAATATCTTCGTTGAAAGCCTGCAAGGCATCATCAAGAGTGTTAGCCACGTAGGACAAGAAGTGGTTTCAGAGACCAACGACATGTCACAGCGAGCGTCGCAAGTGGACGAATTGGCTTCAGGTCAACGTGAAGAAACCGAACAAGTCGCTGCGGCAATGACCGAGATGACAGCAACGGCGCACGAGATTTCCAGCAACGCTAACCAAGCAGCGCAATCCGCCAAAGACGCTGATGATAACTCACAGCAAGCAAAACACATTGTTGATTCCGCAGCGAGCTCTGTCGAAGCGCTCGCACTAGAAGTGTCGGAAGCCAGTACGGTGATTTCTCGTTTAGAGAGCGATGTACAAAACATTTCTTCTTCGCTAGAAGTGATTCAAGACATCGCCGAGCAAACCAACCTATTGGCACTGAACGCAGCCATTGAAGCAGCCCGTGCAGGCGAACAAGGTCGCGGCTTCGCAGTCGTTGCCGATGAGGTCCGTAAACTGGCGAGTCGCACTCAAGACAGCACAGGTGAAATTCACCAAATGATTGAGCAGTTGAAGTCTGGCTCGGATGCAGCAGTGAAAGCCATGGGTTCAAGCCAAGCGCGTGGTGAAGCAACGGTTGAGGAAGCACGAGCAGCCTCTGCCGCACTGCAAGAAATCCAAGCCGCAATTGCTAACATCATGGACATGAACACCTTGATCGCAACGGCAACCGAAGAGCAAAGCCAAGTTGGGCAAGAGATTTCACAACGTATTGAGGTGATCTCTCAACAAAGCAGCCAATCGGCGCACCTTGCGAATCAGAACCGCGCAGGTAGTGGCAACCTAAACCACAAAGCTAACGAGCTGTACGACTTGGTCGGTCGCTTTACGGTTTAAAGCCTTCCTCACCCTTACATCATGCAAACAGCGACGACAAAACGTCGCTGTTTTTATTTCTGCTATCATAATGCGACTTAGCTATAATGCCGCCAACTTAGCACCCACAAGGGCAAACAAGATGATTATTATGACCACCAATTTCAATTGAACCTAGAACGAGCGCCAGTTAGCTCAAAGAACTTCAAAAAATACTGTGAAGATGGCTTCTACGACGGCACCATTTTCCACCGCGTTATCGACGGCTTTATGATCCAAGGTGGCGGTCATACCGAAGACATGGCAGAAAAGCCAACACGCGCCCCTATCGCGAACGAAGCAAACCGTGGTCTAAAGAACCTTGTTGGCACTATCGCAATGGCGCGTACCGATGCTCCGCACTCTGCAACAGCACAGTTCTTCATTAACTTAGAAGACAATGATTTCCTAGACCACTCCGCAACCACCAACCTAGGCTGGGGCTACGCCGTGTTTGGTAAAGTGACTGCGGGTATGGATGTCGTAAACCGCATCGCGAAAGTGAAAACTACCTCTAAGTTTGGCCACGATGATGTGCCATGCGATCCAATCATTATCGAGAAAGTGACAGTCAACGAATAAGCCCATTCGCCTCTGCGGAGAAATCGTCGTTATAAAACGAAGAAAGCGCCTAACGTCTTATGATCTAGGCGCTTTTTGTTTTTATGACTCAGCCGATTATACCCAAGTGACTTCAAGATGCAGGATTCAGAGCGTTGTCATTGATTCGAGGTCAAGGAAAACAACGCAGCGTAATAGCCAGCTCTTTCCAAGTTGTTTGACACAGAAGTCGAGCCAATGACACGCTCCCAAAGGGCCCTCTTTACAAATAGTAAGGGTCTTGGATTGTATACTTTGTTGTCGATTCTCGAATTGGGCCCACCAAACCTTTAAATCGCCGCCGCGTCTACAAACCAAGTCATTCTCGCTGAACCTAGCATCTCGAGGTTACTTGGGTATAGTTTGGCTTGTGCCGAAGTTATTGATAGAAAAGCTCAGCTTTGGCTCCAACCAAATCCAGTTCAGAGCCTTGAAAATCAGCCAGATATTCAGCAACAAGGTTGTACCCAACCCAATACCCCATGTATTTCGGCCAGCGGCTTTCATCGCTGCCAAGAAAGTAAGCGTCGAAGTTGTAATCTAAGCTGGTCAGCTTGTCTTTCATCTCAGCATAGAAAGGGCGCCAATCTTGATCTTTGATTTGCTCAAACAAGCTCGGAGTGATGCCTCCATTCACTTTACGTTCGAAATGACAAGCTAACCCTTCCATAATCAGCACATCACCAAGTGTAACGCCATTCTCTCCCGCTCGCATACGGAACAGGTGATGCAACTCATGCGCTAACACCGCAGCCAGTTCTTTCTCAATAACGTTTTTAATATCAGCACGTTGAGTATCAAGCAGAATCTCTACACGATAGGCACTTAAGCAATAGCCACCAATCCCCGTCTGCGGTACGTCATTGCGATCAAACGGGCTAACAGTCAGGTCGACGTTACTCAAATCAAAGTAACTAGAAAGTGGTGAGCTCAGATCATCAAGTTTCTGATGCAAATACTCAGAGATTGGAGACAACTCTCCCGTCGCATTTAACAGGGTTACACGATAACTCATTTATCTTCCTTGATAATTTGGGTTAAGAGTAGCGAGTTTACAGTGTAAAGAGTGAGCAGTTCTAGCGATTACATCCCTTTGAACAAGCTTTGAGATGCACGGCTCACAGGGAGCTTAGTTTCTCCAACGTGCACAAACATTCTGCCAGCAAAGTCTTTGTTTACTTTGCTAATTTTGCACACTTGCACCACGCTTGAACGGTGCACTTGCCAGAACTGTTCTGGGTTAAGTTGCCCTATCAACTCTTTCAACGATGTACGAATCAAATACTCCTGCACTTTACCTTGTCCTTGTTGGGCATACACAGAAACGTATTTTTCTTCCGCTTTGAAATACAACACATCAGACGTGGCGATCAGATGAATGTCTTCCCCTTGCGTCGCTTTGATCCACTGAAGATATTGTGGCGTTTGTGGCGCAGATAATTGCTGCAACTGCTCTAATAGGCTGCTCATCTGCACATTACTGCTTTCTTGCTCTCGCTTAGCAAGGCGTGCTTTCACTCTTTCACACGTCGTCAGGAGGCGCTCATCCGAGATAGGCTTGAGCAAATAATCGGCGGCATTTTGCTCAAAAGCTTTGATTGCGTAATCATCGTACGCGGTGACAAACACAATCAAAGGTGGATTAGCGAATTGATTGAGTTTTTGCGCTAATGTCATGCCATCCAAAACTGGCATACGAATATCAAGAAACGCGATGTCAGGTTGGCTTTGCTCAATGGCTTGCAACGCTTGTTCACCATCGGCGACTTTGGCTATAACCTCTAGCTCTGGCCACACCTCAGCTAGGCTTTTATCAAGATGACGCCTCAATAGCGGTTCATCATCAGCAATAATGGCAGTAAACCCTGTATTCATTCCTTTC
Organism: Vibrio sp. Vb0667; assembly: GCF_033391095.1. NCBI lineage: Bacteria > Pseudomonadati > Pseudomonadota > Gammaproteobacteria > Vibrionales > Vibrionaceae > Vibrio > Vibrio sp. Vb0667. The sequence continues at coordinate 13,350 of NZ_JAWPOL010000031.1, forward strand.
TTCCTTGATTACGATTCCATCGGCCAGCGCAAGCGAACACAAACTCCACCCTGAGCAGACTCACTGATAGAGACCTCTCCTTGCCCTGCGAACAAAGCTTCAACTCGCTGCTTGAGATTACTTAGACCCACGCCAGAGCCCATGTGCCCACTAACGTGATTCAAGCCAACACCTGTGTCTCTGACTTCAATCTTCAAGTTCTGCTGTTCGCGCTTAATGAGCAAGCTGACTTCACCACCTTCTCGCTTTGGCTCAATACCATGGATGATGGCGTTTTCGATTAAGGGTTGAAGCATCATCGGCGGTAGCTCGGTTCTGCCTAATCCCTCTTCCACCTCAATCTTGTAACTGAGTCGCTCACCCAAACGGGTTTGCTGAATACCTAAGTACGCCTCAATTAACGCCGTTTCATTGTCTATGGTGGTGTGTTCTTCGCGTGAGCTTTTTAGCGTTGCACGCAGCAGCGCGGTTAACTGCTCTAGCATCAGCTTGGCTTTATCGACATCTTGCGACATGAGCGCGCTGATATTCGCCAAGGTATTGAATAGAAAATGCGGTTCAATCTGGCTTTGCATCTGCTTAAGCTGACTCAACAACAGCGCACGATCTTGCTCTGCTTTCTCGCGTTTGATGGCTTCCAACTCTCTTTGAGCGATCGCATGTTGCTCGCGTGAATAGAAATAGAAAAAGCACATGGCACTGAATAACAACCCCATGAGACCAACCGACAGCATACTTGAGATACCGAAGTATTCCCCAAGCCAAAACTGGGCGTTCACCACACCAAACAGTAGGCATGCCGTCAGCGAGATAGCCACTTCCGCCAAACGAGGAATGGTAGGAAACAGGCGGTCGACAAGCCATGAGAAGAAGATAGCCGAATAGCCAAATCCAAAGCTAACCGCCACATGAATGTAGAATGGACCGCCCCAAACCGAGAGCGTCATTGCTGCGATAAAGAGACAAAATGCCGTGGTCACTAATAAGCTACGCGGCCATCCACTTTTCACCACTGATTTTGCTGAACACATTTAGAATTTCCCTTTGATGTTAAATACAATCATATGCTTATCATTGATTTGTGCGTAAGCAGATTGGTCGTCTCCGGTTAAAAAGCGTGCGGCAACTTCCACTTCTACACTTTGATCGCCAGTATCAATCCATTGGTAGTTAAGCCACTGCGTGACAATCACACCACCATCTTGGGGCGACAACATCACATCCAACGTGGGGGTTACATCACTTAGCCAGCCCATATCCGCTTTACCGTTCCATGCAGCCCACGCTTCCACATCCCAACTCCAGTGCAGCATTACGTTATGCTGAACGATATTGGCGTGCTGAAACCCTTGGGCGTAGCTTGTCGCAAGTAGAGACGTTTGGGGATTAATGGTTTCAGAGAGTAGTTCGCCACGCTCTATTGCTTGTTGCCATTCGCTTTTCGACCATGCTCGGCTGTCGTACCAATATTCGGCAATCACGTTGTGTCCGGCTTGGTTTGCCCAGTTCAATCCAATTAAGGCTTGGAATGCGCTGCCCTGCTTCTCAACCGAAACGGGTCGGTAAAGATCATCCTGCTGAAACTGATAGCCGACACTTTGCTTTTGCCACAGCATGGAACTGTGCATGGCGATGGATTCATCCCACACAGCAATGGCACTGGAGCCAAGCAAACCTCGGCGCACATCATCGTAATAACCAATAAGTTGATACTCGGTATCACCCACCAGCGCATAACGACGAATACCAACACCTTGTTGCTCTGCGGCTTGATCAAGTGCACTTTGGTCTTGTTGCCCCCAGCTTGAGTCCGTCGCAATTACGGTCCATTCGCCTGACATATCGTAGTGTGAAAGTGAAAACACACCCGCGCCCTCTTCTGCGACTAAGCCAACAGGATTTTGTCGATAAGGCTTAAACAGATCCAAAGGTCGGTAGCCATAACCCACGCCCCAATCCACGCGCAACTTACCCAAACTCACATCCAGTGTGGTATCACCGACTTGCCACTCCCCTAGCCAAGCCAGTTCACGAATCAGCAGTTGGTTATCAGCTTCACTCCACCACTCACTCTCTCCTTGTTGATTGAGGTACAAACCTTGGCTGTACAGAGCAAACAAGCCACTGAAGTTTTGATAGTTCACCTGCACATCCAACAGTGCATTCAGTGAATCACGAGAACTGCCCTGCGCCTGCATAAATGCGCTGTCACGCTGCTTGGCCGTTTCGTAACTGACAGCCCAATCCCACTCAAAACTCAGTTCGTCATTGGCAAAAACTGGGGCTGCCGCGCCCACATACAACGACGCAGCAATCAATAGACTGGTGCTTTTGTTAAGGTTAGGCTGGTGCGATTTCATGTGACTTCCTTGCTCGTTGTCATGGTTCTCTTTACAAAGTTCAGACTAAAGCTGAGTCGTGTTGGCTTTCGGCAAATAACTTGGGTTGTAGAACTTGTTATCCAGCTGCCAAGGCACGATTTCTTGATACTCGATAACGGTCTTTTTGCTCGGCTGAATGCTATCAAGCAAGGTCATCTCACTGACATAGTCTTCGCCATTGTCAGTTGCGCGTCCGTATTGCGCTTGCTTGGCGAGTTTGCCAGAGCGCAAGTAGAGATCAGCTTTAATTGGAAACGCATCTTGCTCAGACAACCACAAATCGATCTTCTGATAGCTTGCCCCTTTGGTTTTCGCGGTTAAAGCAAGGTGATAAGCCGCGACACTTTCCCCGTTTACCGAAACGGTTTCTGTCGCTTTCCATTCACCTTGATAATCTTGGCTCCACGTCAGGGTTGAGATGTCGCCGATAGACGCTTCACCAAGCAGCTTCTGCATTGGCGTAATGCGAATCGGACGGCGGCTCTTTGGCATTTGCAGCCAGTAGTTGTCGCCCATCATCAGCATCTTTTGCCCAGCTTCGACTGCTGATTTGAACACCACCAGCGATTCACGATTTGGACGCGTGTACACGTGGTAAAGGCGAGTTTTATCTAACTCTTGGTCTTGATATAAGCGCACCAGTGACACCACTTTGGAGGAGTCATCTTGCAAGCGGTAGCTGTCGGCTTTTTCAATCAATTGCGCGACTTTCTGTGCATCTAGTGCTGTTTCATTCGCACTGACATTCATGCTTGCAACGCCAGTTACCATCAGCAGTGCAATTGGTAATAGTGATTTGAAATTAAACATAAATCAGTGCCTCCGTAATTGGCTTGTTCACCCCTTTGCGCGCCGAGAAAAACGCTGCAATCAAACAAATCATCATTACTGCAAATCCTGCTATAGCCACCAGCTCCCAAGAGAAGTAAATCGTCAATGGATAACCTTCTGTACGTCCTGGTGGTGGTGGCATTTGCACATCCACGACCATCAGTAAGACGGTAACTAACCCTGTAAACAAAGCGCCAATTAAGCTGCCAATCACCGCAAGTAACCCTGCTTCGCGCAAGAACCCAGCAATGATTTCGCGAGGGTAGCTACCAAGTGCTGACAAGGTGCCGATTTCACGTGTACGCTCGGTGACCGACATGGTCATGGTGTTGAACAGCGCAACAAAGACCACCAACGCCATTACTGCGCCCATGATGCCGAAGATACGGTCGTACAAATCTTTCACTTTGAGGTAGAAGAACGCACGTTCTTGCCAAGGCGTAATCTCAATATCTTGGTCACCAAAGTTCTGCTTTTGCTTACTCAGAACCGAAGCGACTTGTTGCTCGACTTGGTTAGTTAAACTGGTATCGAACAGAAAGACAGATAACGCGCTGACTTTGTCTGAACCGAGCAGCGATTGCGCGCTGTTGATGTGTACGTAAAGCTGGCGTTTATCAAGCTCAGGCACGCCTGTTGAGTAGATGCCACGTACTTTGAAGTCATACGCATTCAATGCGCCATCGGTAGTGGTCGCTAGCAAGGTAATCCAATCGCCAACGTGCACGCTTAGGTTGTTCGCCAAATCAACGCCGAGCATCACCTCTGGCTCTGCAGGGTCATAACGCGATACATGAATGTTGGAAAGTGTTTGCCCTTCACGCACGTCCAAAAACGGGCCTTTCATATCGAATTCTCGTTCGTTAACACCAATGCCGATAAAGATCGAGGACTTGTTGCCGTTGGAAATCAAACCGCTGAACTCAACTCGCGGCTGCACGCCTCGCACTTCGTTTAAGCCAATCAATTGCTTGGTGATGTCGTCGGCGTGAGTTAAACCGTTACTCAGTGGCATCTCTTCTTCTTTAGCGAAGTAACCCGGCGTGGTTAACGTCAGATGCCCCGTGTCACGTGCTGTCGACTCTTTTAAACTGTCGTAGGTATACAGACCAAAACCACCCGCACTGGTTAACGCAAACACGGCAATGGCGATGATCAGCATCGACAATAAACTGCGGCGGCGATTGCGTTGCAGGTTCAACCAAGCAAGGCGAACCGAAACAGGAATTAGCTTGCCCATGAAACCTCCTCCACACTTGCGTGCGTTTGGGTGATTTTGCCATCCACCAATTCAATGGTGCGATCGCAGCGAGATGCCATACGAGGGTCGTGTGTAGCGACGATAAAAGTGGTGCCAAGCTCGTGTCCGAGCCCTTTCATAATGTCGATGACCTTGTTAGCAGTTTGACTATCAAGACTTGCGGTTGGCTCATCGGCAATCACCAACGCCGGTTTGTGTACTAACGCACGAGCAATTGCCACACGCTGCTGCTGACCGCCCGACAAGTTATCGGGCATGTGATGAATAAACTCGCCCAAGCCAACGTGTTCTAGCATTTGTGTAGCGAGCTCGGTTTGTTCCGCTTTTGAAAAACCGTTGAGGTGTAGCGGATACGCCACGTTCTCTAACGCTGTCATCACGGGCACAAGATTGAATTTTTGAAATACAAAACCAAGCTTTTCACGGCGCATTTTTGCAGCCTGCATTTGTCCGGTTGGGTATGGGCTGCCTGCAAATGTCACCTGACCTTGGTATTGAGTATCCAGCATGCCAAGCACGTTAAGTAGGGTGCTTTTGCCTGAACCAGACGGTCCGCATAATGCCACCATTTCGCCGGCAAACACTTCACCAGACACATCTCGCAATGCATGCACCGTTTGGCTGCCAAGGGCGTAATCGCGGCTAAGTTGATTAAAAACAATCATGACGCCTCCCTAATACTTGGCTAGCAACGCTTTCGCGGTTTGCGTTTCTAGATTGCTGTCGCCCAATTGCTCCATTTGCGCTAACCATATTTTGGCTTGTTGAACATCTTCAGCGCGCAATGCAGCTTCAATGGCATAACGGTAAATCCACGAAGTAGCCGCGAAAGGTTGTTGGCTAAAACTCGGCTCATCGAGCAGAGAAAGGTACAGCTCGTAGCCACGCTCAAAATGATTGAACATGTCTGGCAGAGAGGTAAACGTAGTAGCTGCCATGGCGGTAGCTAGCTGGTATTCCGGCAAGCCTTGTAAGCGTTGTTGCTCTTGCAGTGGTACTGGCTGATTCGCCATTAAATCCAAGCCTTTTTGGATTGTGGCAAGACCGCGCTCGGTGAACTTCATCTTGTTCCAAGGCATAAACGCCTCACGACCTTGCAACGTCTCCGCACTGCCCAAGTAAACCAAGGTCACCGGCGTTGCGCCCTGCTCTTCGAGTTGTTTGGATAGTTCGCCGTAAACGGTATCAACTAAGCCAGAGTCACCCTGCGCTGCTTGGTTGAATTGACTGAGTGTGCGCTCGCTTGGATTAGCCAGAGCCAAATTGCTGCTGAGTGCAAATGCGGCGATAAACGTACTTGCCAGTTTAAGAGCTTTGATTGAGCGAGATTGAGAAACCATCATGTACTGTCCTTAGTTGAACGTGATTTGATGGTTTGAGATTAAGGGAGAAGATCGCACGCTGCTTTTGCATGCGACCAATGGCAATTATGCGGAGTGAATGGTATTGAGAGAGGATGAATGACATTCACTTAAACAGAAAATACAATTCCGTTCATTCGTAACGCTACATTTTTACGGCAGTAACAATAAAAACACTGGCTTAAAATCTGAGGCTAGTGTATTTATCCATCCCACAGCTACCCATAACAGACAGTGTCGCACTCTCCTTTCTTACACACCTTTGCATGGTGTCTGTTGTTTCCAAATCGAGATTCTTAGCATCGGAATAGTTTGAACTCTTCGAGTTTTAGTTGTTTTCGCACTCAAAATAGGTGCGTTATTAGGTCGTTGAAAATGAATAAGCGTTATTTCCCAAGAGTTGATTTGCCACTACTCATGGCGATCATTCCGATCATGCTGTTAAGTTCGCTCACTCTCTGGAGTGCCAGTAGCTTTAATGAGGCGATGCTCTTCAAACATTTGGCGCGCTGCGGACTGACATTAGTTTGCATCTTGGCCATGTCCTCGATTCCAGCGTCCAGCTATCAGCGCTCAGCTCCATATCTCTACATTATTGCGGTTGCTCTGCTACTTGCTGTCGCTTTATTTGGTGATAGCACCAATGGCTCTCAACGTTGGCTCGATATCGGCTTCTTCCGCTTTCAACCGTCTGAGCTAATCAAGCTTTCCATTCCAATCATGATCGCCTGGATGCTTCATATTGAAGGAGGTCGACCAGACAGTCGGAAAATTGCGTTTTGCTTACTTATTACAATGATTCCTGCCGGGTTAATCGCGCTACAACCGGATTTAGACGGTGCAGTTTTTACCATCATTTATGCATTGTTCGTTTTGTTTTTGGCTGGCATGAGCTGGAAAATAATCTGCGGGTTTATTGCGAGCATTTTAACGTTAGCACCTATTTTATGGTTCTTCGTTATGGAAACCTATCAAAAGAGCCGTGTAACACAGTTCTTGCACCCTGAGTCCGATCCACTGGGTTCGGGTTACCAAATCATCCAATCTTTGATTGCGATTGGCTCAGGCGGTATGAAAGGCAAAGGTTGGATGAATGCAACGCAGGGAACACTTGGCTTTATTCCAGAAAGTCATACGGACTTTATTTTTTCGACCTATGCAGAAGAATGGGGCTTTGTTGGCAGTTTAGTCTTACTCGCATTGTACTTGTTTATTACTGCACGCGTTATGTTGCTTGCATGTCAGTCTGACCACTTTTTTAGTCGGCTGGTAAGTGGCGCATTAGCGATGAGCTTTTTTCTGTATGCTTTTATCAATACGGGCATGGTGAGTGGCTTGTTGCCAGTAATGGGTAGCCCACTTCCCTTCTTTAGCTATGGCGGCACGGCGATGCTAACTCAAGGTATCTGTTTTGGTGTAATCATGTCGCTGTGTTATTCCAAATATCGTAACGCATAGCTCTGCTTGAGAAAAAGCGATCAAAAAAGGCTTCCCTAAAGAAGCCTTTTTACAACGATATGAGCGAATTAATTACAGCTCTGCGTTGTGGTAAACCTGCTGAACATCATCACAGTCATCTAGAAGATCTAGGAATTTCTGGAACTTCTCAGCATCTTCACCCGATACAGGCGTATGAGTTTGCGGAACGAATGTGATTTCTTCAACATCGATCGTTAGATCTGGGAATGCACCGTTAAGCGCAGTTTTTGTTTTGAAGAATTCTGTGTGAGGTGCGAATACAGTGATAACACCGTCTTCTAGCTCAACGTCAGTAACGTCTACGTCTTCCATCATTAGCGTTTCTAGGATGATTTCATCATCGTCGCCTTTGAACTGGAATACCGCTTGGTGGTCGAACATGTGAGAAACCGAGCCCTCAACACCAATTTTCGCACCGACTTTCACAAAGCATTGGCGTACATCTTGGAAAGTACGGTTGCCGTTGTCTGTTAGACAGTCAACGATAACGCTAGTACCGCCAGGGCCGAAGCCTTCGTAACGTGCTGGAGTGTAGTCTTCACCACCGCCACCGTTCGCTTTGTCGATCGCTTTATCGATAACGTGCGCAGGAACTTGGTCTTTTTTCGCTTTTGCGATCAGGTGTTTCAAAGACAAGTTCATGTCTGGATCACCACCACCGTTTTTCGCGCACATGTAAATTTCTTTACCGTATTTGGAATAAACTTTAATTTTCGCGCCTGCAGTTTTCGCCATAGAGGCTTTGCGCACTTCAAAACTTCTTCCCATCGGGATGTCTCTCTAAATTCAAATTTAATGCGAAGGATTTTAGCAAAAAGCGAAACCTTTTCAATTTCGCTTAGCAAAGGAATAGGGAGGTTACCTCATTCGTCGCATTGGATTGAACCATTGCCACGGTTCGCGTTAAGCGACACCCATTACTCGTTTGTACTTTTCGACCGATTGCTGGAAAAACGCCTTTTCATCAGCATCGTTAATCTTGGACAACTGTTCTTCTATTGCTTCAGGACCAGATTTGGCCTCTCTGAGCTTCCAAACCAAAAACGACGCCTGCTTATCCAGTTCGATTTTGTTTTTTTCGTCAGGCGGCAATAGGGATAGATTAAACGACATTCACAGCCTCAAGGTACTTTAAATACTAGCCGGGCACTATATCACACAGAGTTACAATTACAGAATAGAAACGCACTTAACTTGATCGATTTCAAGTTAACTATTTAGGCACAGCGCTGATTTTCAGTGCTTTTGGTAAATGCTGTTCGAATATTTGTTGTAATCGAGTCTTGGTAACGGGTTTAGCCACGAACTCGTTCATCCCAACATCGAAGCAATGTTGCTGATCCTCTTTAATGACATTGGCACTTAGCGCAATAATTGGAACGTGTTTCCCCCACTCTCCCATTTTTCGAATTCGTTCCGTAGCAATAAACCCATCCATCACAGGCATTTGGCAGTCCATAAAAATCAAATCGAAAGGCTGCTGATCACACAGCTGCAATGCTTCTTCGCCATGGTTGGCGACACTCACTCGCACACCCAGTTTTTCTAACATGATGCGAACTACCTTCTGATTGACGATGGTATCTTCAACAACCAGTACCCAAGGTTTATCATTATCTTGAGGGCTGATTTCGTTGTCTTCCGCTTTCCGGAAATCTAATACATTAAGTTGGTCGGTATAGGTCGATTGCGCATTTATTACAGCAACAGGAATCGAAAATTCAAAACAGCTTCCCAGCCCAAGCTCACTTGTTAGTTGTATTTCCCCTCCCATCAAGTTAACCAACTGTGCAGCTATCGCCAAACCAAGCCCTGTCCCACCATACTTTCTGGTGGTACTACCATCAGCTTGTTGGAAGCGTTCGAAGATTGCTTGTTGGTGCTCTTTCGCAATACCAATACCAGAATCCACAACTCGAAACCGGATATGAGCGGTCTCTCCATCAAGTCGAGATAACGCTACAAGAAGCTTCACATGGCCGCGCTCGGTAAATTTAATCGCGTTGCTCAACAAATTGTTCAGAACTTGTTTCAATCGTGTGGCATCACCTTGCACTTCCATTGGCAAGTGAGGATCAATATCGCTGAGCAGCTGTAAGTTTTTCTGCTTGGCTTTGACACTATGTAAACTGATGACATCGTCAAGTAGCTCGCGAAGATCATAGCTCGTGTATTCCAGCTCTACTTTGCCAGCTTCAACTTTAGAGAAGTCCAAAATGTCGTCGATTATCGTCATTAGTGAGTGAGAAGAACTGTCAATGATCTCTACAAACTCTTTTTGCTGGGGATCGAGGTCGGTGTCATTGAGCAACGACGACACACCAATAATGCCATTCATCGGTGTGCGGATCTCATGGCTCATAGTGGCAAGAAACTCACTTTTTTTACGATTAGCGACTTCTGCCCTATCGCGTTCAGCCTCTAACTCAGTCTGGTGCTCTTTCACTTTCTCAACACTTCGGTTGTATTTCTCTGCCAAAACACTCACTTCATCAAAGCACCATCGTTTAGGGAGAGTCACTTTACTCGGCACTGTACCGCCACGAAAATCGCTCACCGCACCAGACAGCAATTGTAACGGATTGACCAACAAGCGAAACGCCACCCAAAGAACACCAATGATGAGGACAAGAATTTTGATCGCTTCTGTCGTAAGTAGAAAAAAGAACTGCTGCCAAAGATCTTCATATATCGCGCTAAGATCCGATTGAACCGTTAATATCGCGAGATCATACGTTTTATCGCCGACCCGATACTGCATCGGCCAGCTTCTCTCGACAACATCCTCAGAAAGCGCCGAACCTAATTCAATGATAACTTCGTCTTCACTAGCAATACGTAAGTAGTCCACCGAGGGCATACGCATTGCACCTTGAGCTTGTGTCAGCAACAGCTCCCTATCCTCTACCCACAAACTCGCAGAAAAGCTCGATAAATAGCTAGACTCAACCTGCTTTAATTCAACATCTAAATGGGCTAAATCTTCGTGAAAAACTCGATATAAGCTCACTGTAGAAATGATGACCGTAAAGATTAAACTCAACGTTAATACCGCCAACATAAGTTGGTTGCCGATACTAAAACGACGTTGAGATCGCTCTTTTTCATCCATATGAAACCGCTCCGATAAACTTGCGCTACTCTAAATATAGCTACGCACAAATAATAATCGAGGATACGATGAAAAGACTTCTACTTAGATTGGCTTTTAGCTTAATTGTTGTAAGTTCTCATGTGACCGCAAATCAAGTGAACTATTACGTCATTGCTGAACAAGCTCGACCATTTCAAATTGAACAACAGGGACAAATGCACTCCGGAATTGTGACCGATATCGTCAGCGCTATCTTCGCGGAGTCGGATTACCAAGTGAATTATCATACTTATCCATTTAAACGTATGATTTCCATATTGGAAGAAGGCGCTGAGCCAAACTGGTTAACTTATGGCAGCCCGAACTGGGGCAAGGTGCAATCGGAAAATTTATCTGAGGAGCCCATTTACACTGTAAAACATGTACTGGTGTCGAGTAGCGAGAAGCCTTTAGAATTCAAAAATATGGATACGATGCATGGTCGTTCTATTGTATTACTGCTGGGGTTTGATTATCCAAATTTAACACCGTTCTTTGAAAATGGCAGTGTCAATGAAATGCGTGTGAAAGACTACAACGCCGCATACCGAGTGATAAGCCGAACCCCTGGAGATACAGCTTTTGTCGAGATGGAATCCCGAGTCCTTTACAACTTAAAGCGACTCAATTTGCCGTTAGAGAATTTTCAGATACAGCCTTTCAGCTCGGTTATTCCTGACTACTCAATCTACCTAGCTTTTTCACCTCAAATGCAACCAGAAACTCAAAATTACATCAATACACGACTCGTTGAATTAAAAGCCTCAGGGGAAATTGATGAAATCATTCAAAAGTATCAATGAATCAACTCATTAACAAAAACGCCAACGATGATACGTTGGCGTTTTTGTTTCTGGGAAATCTGTAGCACTTACTTAGTGTGGTTAACAAACTTAGGATCAAACATGTGCCCCAATTTACTCGCCTTGGTTTGCAGGTAATGTTGATTACTTGGGTTATTCCCTTCTTGTAATGGCACTCGTTCAATGACGTTAATATCAACCGCTTTTAAGGCGGCGAGCTTGCGTGGGTTATTCGTCATTAGACGCACAGCGTCAATCCCCAAATGCTCTAGCATTCCTTTACAGAACGCGTAATCACGCATATCAGCGGCAAAACCTAAACGCTCATTTGCTTCCACGGTATCTGCGCCATCATCTTGTAAGTGATAGGCACGAATTTTATTAATCAAGCCGATTCCACGCCCTTCTTGACGTAAATAAAGCAGCACGCCACATCCCTCTTTGACGATGTTTTGTAGCGCTCTATTAAGCTGAAAACCACAGTCACAACGCGTGCTAAATAGAGCATCTCCGGTAAGACACTCCGAATGCAACCGAATAAGTGGAGCTGCACTTTTTGTTGGCTCACCATAGACCAGAGCAAGATGCTCTTTATTTGTCGCGGCTTCAATAAAGCCGTACATCATAAATGTGCCCCACTGGGTGGGCAATTTGGCTTTATCGATAAACTTCACGAGATTGTAAGGCTCAACATGTCTCAGCTCTGCCCGCACATTCATCAGAATCTCTCCTAGATGATTTTCTCCTTTACCATCTCCCCCGTCTCCCCAAAAGGCATCTTTATGAGAATGCTCTGTTAGGCAAGCGTTACCCGTTCTCATTAATTGCTGCGCTAATGGTGGATTTTGTAGAAACTTTTCCCTAACGATGAAAGCCATAACAGCCAACTTTATATCGTCCCAATCGCTTCTGACAAAGTGTTCGTATTTGCGGCTTAAAGCAAACGCTTCGTCAGGGGTGCTTGCGTGCTGAATTTTACTTTGCAACTGAGCATCGAGAAACTTTTGGGCTTGGTAATAATGTTCGCTGGTGGGCCAAGTTTGGGAGGAGATATTGACTGGGGCATGGCAAAAATTTGAGAGAAAACCGTGGGGCTCATCGGGCTCATAAAAAAGGATTTGATCAACCATACTTGCGCTCCTTGCTTTGTGGTTGCGATAATCAACAAAAAGCATATCGCTACTGATATATCTAGTAACACAAGGTCAGATTGTCAAACTTCTTCGGGACGGGACGTGAGTGTGAAACTCGTGCTTTTGAGGCGCAAGACAGATAAATGGAGAGTTTGAATAAGAGAGTAATAGAGTGAAAAAATAAAAAGGGCAGTCCGTCGACTACCCTATGGGTTGCTAAACCAACCTGAGGCGATCAGTGTATCAAGCCAAGCTCCCTTGCTTCTTCAATGGTCAACCCACTTTCACGGATCTCACGTAACGCTTCAATGCGTCTTCTGGCTTCTGCTGATTTCACTGTTTTCTCTGGCTTCACAACGGTTTCCTCATCAGGTAATTCCCATTTGTGAGCGATGTTGGTCATCTCGTCATGGTCGATAGAATTAATGGACATATTTCCTCCGAACACACCATGTTTTCGATGCGTAATCTATAGCAAAACCGGAACAAGGTGGTAAGAAAAACTGTAGGGAAATGTGACCCCTCCCGCCCTTTCGTTAACTCCTTAATAGATTCATCATTTAAGTTTTGCCAAGGGACAAATTTACGATTAAATTTGAGTAATTCCCCCTACGAAAAGTGTGCTGATCTAGCTCTCAATTCTGCTCTTCTTTAGTTTTATCAACGACGCATTACACCACTTCCTGTTTAACCTAACTTTCGAGTCACTTCACTGATTCATGGTTTGATACTTTCTAAAAACCGCCACACCTGATAATGATAATAATTATCTTTTAGATTGGTTAGGTGTTTATATGGATGGTATTAACTTAAGTCATGCATACCACAATGACCCGGTCATCCAGATCCGAGATTTGTGCGTCGATTACATCACTGATAATGGTGATTTTAATGCGGTAAAGTCCGTCAGCTTTGATATCGGCAAAGGCGAAATATTTGGTCTTGCCGGTGAATCTGGATGTGGTAAAAGCACAATCGCATTCTCAATAAATCGTCTTCATAAGCCGCCAGCGTTCATTTCTGGCGGTAAAATATGGTTTGATGGCAAAGATATCCGTAGTATCTCAGACTCTGAACTGACCGCTCTAAGGTGGAGTGAAATCGCCATGGTGTTCCAGAGCGCGATGAACTCACTCAACCCTGTCTTAACAATACAAGAGCAATTTGCAGATGTGTTACGACACCATCAAGGCCTCACTAACGCTCAAGCAAAAGATAGAGCAGAAAAGTTGTTGGACTTGGTCAATATTCCTCGAGAACGCTTAGCAGAATATCCTCACCAATTTTCAGGAGGAATGCGTCAGCGGTTGGTGATAGCCATTGCTTTGTCTCTAAATCCAAAACTGATCATTATGGATGAACCCACAACAGCATTAGATGTAGTGGTACAGAGAGAAATTTTACAGCAAATTTATCAGCTTAGAGATGAGTTCGGTTTTTCAGTCCTCTTTATCACTCATGACCTAGCACTCATGAGCCAACTATGTGATCGAATTGCAATCATGCGTCACGGAGAAATCGTCGAAGTCAATCGAGCATACGATATACGCAATCATCCTCAACACCCCTACACGCAAAAGCTATGGGCTTCTTTCCCAAACATCCATGACGTCCACAAACAACCAGAGTTACAAGGAGCGTAACCATGAGCCAGCCTATCATCCAAATGAAAAATGTGATTAAAGAATTCAAAGTAGGCGGTGGTTTAGCGAAAGAGGAAACCTTTCGTGCGCTTCAAGGAGTGACTTTTGATCTGTACGCAGGAAAAACCTTGGCTCTGGTTGGAGAGTCAGGCTGCGGTAAGAGTACTTGCGCTCGCTTAATAACCAAAGTCTATCCTGCAACGGAAGGCGAGATCCTTTTCAATGGCACTGACATAAATGAGATCACGTCACGATCGGCTCTACAAGAATATCGCAGTAAAGTACAAATGGTGTTTCAAGATCCGTTTGGCTCTCTCAATCCAACTCATACCATTCGCCATCACCTAACACGTCCTTTAAAAATTCATAAACAAGTCAAAAACGAGCGCGACATCCCAGCCCGCTTGGAAGAGCTCCTAAAGCTGGTGGAACTACCTGAAGAGACATTGAATAAGTTCCCTCACGAACTCAGTGGTGGGCAACGTCAGCGAGTAAACTTAGCAAGGGCTTTAGCGGTAGGTTCGCAAATCATTCTTGCGGATGAGCCTACGTCTATGCTGGATGTTTCTATTCGCTTGGGAGTGTTAAATTTAATGCAACGGATGAAGCAAGAACTGGGAATTGGTTTTTTATACATCACTCATGATCTGGCGACTGCGCACTACATCGCGGAAGAAACCGCAGTAATGTACAAAGGGCAAATCGTTGAATGGGGCGACACTCATTCAATACTTAAGAATCCGCAGCATCCTTATACTAAGCTGTTGATTTCTGCCGTTCCTGATCCTGACTTACCTTTTGGTAACTTAGTGAAAAATGAGCCAAACTATTCGATAGATGCCGATGAAATTCGTCAACGTAGCAGCATAATTGTCGACGAATTTGATCAAATAGGGCCAAATCACTATGTAAAACAATGGACTGAGGCAGCGTAATGGATTTGAGTACTTGGCAAGATCAAATCACCATGTGGTACGAACAGCGGAAACATGATCAAGTAGAAAAATTGGAAACGATCTTATATCAGGTGCCTGATGACGTGTTTGGCCCCGAATTGAGCGATCTTCAAAGTAAAGCGATTACTTGCTGGTTGGATGGATGTTTACGCGTGTTTCAATATGCAAGCTACCAAGACCCTCAGAAAGCATATCAAACCTTGCTTTATACGAGTGCAAAGCTTGAACAAGCAGCATGCCAAGTCTCGACTGATATTCTGATCAAAGATTGGTGTTTGAGACGACTTCAGCATCTCACCGTTGTGGCGTTAGAGTTTTGTAATCAGCAGTGTGATCAAAACAAGTGGCAGGAACAAGCCCATAGCTTAATCGAATCACATGTTGCGTTGATGCGTTCATTACACTGGAATGAACCTAAGAAGCATGATCAAGGTTTACCTCATTAGTCCGGAAAAATGATCAAGGCTTAATTAGCGGAATTTTAGGCAAAAAAAAGCGAGTTTCCTGAGGAGAAACTCGCGAAGTCTATTCAGAATGAATGTAACAATATGAGCCAATCTATTAATCATCAGAAAGGACAAAAGGTTGTCTATTCGGGATAAATAGTAGTATTAGGCTTGGCTTCTAATGTCAGTGGTTTGTAAGAGTTAAGTCTGTTTTTTATCATCGAAAGACATTGTTACATTTCAAACCGATACATCACACCTATAGCTTGATACACATCAAGCGACACTTTTAAATCGCCATTTCATCCAAGGCACGAAATACCATTTCATCCATGTGACCATCGAAGATTTGACGACAAACTTTCCGACGCACCGCTAACCCCGCAATCAAGCGCTCGATGGTAAGATGCTTAACATCGTTCTGGGTGTTAAACAGCTCGACGGTTTTACTTAATGTCTCATAAGGAATCGGCTCATCCCCTACCCTTAGCCAATCGAGCTTCTCTATGTAATCTGAGCACTCTTCTTTGATTGAGGCATACGAGTGCCCTGTCATCGCAGACAAAGCCGTTATACTGCGTTCTAGAGCCTCTGGTGAGGTATATTTAGATAGAGTAATGGTGATCTCATCAGCATTGATCTCTACCAAATGTTTTCTTTGCTTCACGCGTCGCCCTAAATTTCCTCTTGGAGACGGTGCTTTGCGTTGAATGGGCTCAAATTCGCCGTCTATGATGCCTGAGAGCTCCTCAAGCTGCTGTCGGGTTACCATCTCATTACGAAGCGGGTTTGGCAGCGTAGGCGCCATGTTGCGCTTGCCTGCGTTGGTTGTACGAGCACGTGAGTAACGCAGCACCTCTTCGACGTCACATTTGATGTCGATCTGGTAATCCATCACTTTATCATTCTCGATCATGGTTTCGATCGTTAAGTGATAGCCCCATAAGTTCACCACAAAAAGATCGTCTGTCCCTTTGCCGTCTGACAAGCGTTTCAGCTCACGGATCAGATCCATTGAGAACCGACGCCATTCAATGTTACGTGCAAGTTTCTGGTTTAACTCACTCAATAGCATGCAATCCGTGTGACGACGAACCATGCGACTACGGAAGAAAGAGTACAGTTGAAACACCAAAGTATGTTGTTTCAAGATCTCTGGCGGAAACAAGAAGAAATAATCGCGCGTTAACAGCTCTTCATAAAACGAAGGTTCCCAAACTAAAATATATAAGTTTGGCTTGATACGAATTTCACCATCGCTTCCCTCCACTGGTGCCTCTTCAGAGGCTGTGATGGTTCGAGCAAGAAAACGAAAACGATCACTTTTGAAGCCCTCTGGCATGTTTTCACTTAGCCAACGTCCAGTAAGTTCATGGAGCTGAAAATCAGTGAATTCAATGCGATCAATGCTATCGCGAATGGAATCACGAGCTGGGCCACTGTCTTTTTTGCCTCTGAGCGACAAAATATCAGTGATGTATAGCGGCGTTTTGTTTGGTACGTGAGCCGCATCAAGCTGATACTGATCTTTGTGATGATCATGATATTGAACCGTTAACGTGAAGAGAGCGAACAGGGTCATGAGATCATCCACAGTCATGATATTTTTGGATGATCGCGTCTCAATAACGGCTTTTGTGCCAGAGATCGACACCATGGATTTCTGATAACTTTTTCGAGTTCTTGGTGGCGCAAGTGCTTGGTCAATTATCCCAGCCCAATTTGTTGGAGATACAACAAATTGATCGGCTTCATCTTTCATCGTGGGAGGTGTGTTTAACCCGTGCTCATTCAACAAACGTTTGTTTACTTGAGTCTGAGCCAATGCTTTCGAACGTTTTTGTTTCTCGTTCTGGCGAACTTTGTCGGTAACAAGACTTGTTGCTCCCAACACAGATATAAGCTGATTGGGATTCACAAATTTATGTAGCATCGTTTTACCAGCAAGTCCCTCTTCAAAACGCACTGGAGTTTGAGTAAATAAACCAATATTTACTGCCGCGCGCAAACGTTGTTGCAGGGCTGCGCGTGTGAGTTGCCCATCTGTTGCTTCCACAATCTCTGTGGTTGAAACCAAACCATCCTTGCTGCTGAAGCCTCGTAATGAGATCAGATTAAGCAACTCTAAGATGCTTTTGGTCACCCCTTTGAAATGTTGGTACTGCTCTACCCAATCCGCAGAGGATTCATGTACCTCAAAAAGATGGCCATCTTTGTGGCTTCTCGGTGCTTTAATCAGAATTTTTTCATCAGCCGTCATTTTAGATCCAGATCACACTAGCCGTAGTTGTGCTATGGTTCCGAAGAATAAAGAAAAACAGATCATAAATAAAGAAAAAAGATTGTTTTTTAAATAACTGATCTTTTTGATTAATCTGATCTTAATTGATTATATGATCTAATGATCTGGCTTGAAGTTTTTCGCTAAGCATTTGTTCTATAAGACTATTATTCCCATGTATTTCGGAACTATGATCATAAGAAGTCTGAAAGTATGATCAACAATAACCTGAAAGCATGATCATATTTATTCGTAAGCATGATCATTAAGGTTATGAAAAGATGATCAAAAGAGTATTGAAACGATGATCATGATGTTTTTACAGGTTATCCACAGATGCAGTATTTAATAATGATCTTCACGATGATTATATTGTGCATTGGTGATGTTATTTATACTCGGATCGATGATCAAGAGCCAATATATCTATCGTTCTGGCGTCCATATTGATGAGATATCACTCATCTGATTAAAATACATTCAAGTCGCTCATATTTAGAAGTAAATCCTAGTCTCTGCTTATTTACAGGAAGCATGATCATGAGAGCGTGATTTATCATAGCAACTTGAGCAATTTCATTGTTCCGGCTTCTATACCGTCAATTTCTGCTCAATCCCCCATTCTGTCTGCACTCAACCGTAAATCAGAGAAGAAAACTCATGCTTCCGAGAGATTCTAAGGCTTGATCATATTTCCGATTAATGGATCTTATTTTATTTACGTGTTTACACCGTACTCTGCTCAATTTTTCCATGATCATGCTTTCGGATTTGTTTATTAACACGGAAGCATGATCATAAGTATACCTTGATCATACTTCCATAGATGTTTCGCTGGAACTGCCCTATTTTGTTCGGAGACATGATCAAGGTGTTCAGGTCTTTATTGTTCCGATATTACTTACTATTTTTCGTTTAAATTAGGTTGGTCTAACATAATCCGTAATTTAGCTTAAGATTATAATCGTTCCGGTAGAGAATTGATTTACATTGTAAATGAGTGACGCTGTAACACTTTTTATTTTTAAGTTTAGGTGTCCACTTATGAGAAGATTATTTGATTAAAAATAGTTATCTTTTTGACCATAAATCATAAAAGCGTCGATTTGGGTGTTTTTTTATGTGATGGTAATTCAAAATGTTTGTGCACCTTTTTGTTGTTTTTGGTCTTTACTGCTGTACAATTGCAGTTATAAATCCTTCCAACGGAATTTGGCATGAAAAGAGAAAAAACGATTGAAAACCTTCTTGAGTTAGCGGAGCTGACTCAGCAGGTTCAAGCTGACCGTATTGAAATTGTTTTAGAAGAGCGAAGCGATAACTACTTCCCACCAATGTCGAAAGCGATGATGGAAACCCGTTCTGGTCTAACTCGCCGTAAGCTCGACGACGCGATTGGTAAAATGGAAGCCGCTGGGCATCAATTTACTAAAAACAACGCGAATCATTATTCAATTACGTTAGAAGAAGCACACATGCTCATGGATGCGGCTGAAGTGCCTAAATTTCATGAGCGTAAAAAGAATTCAGGTAACAAACCTTGGATTATTAATGTGCAGAACCAAAAGGGCGGTACAGGTAAATCAATGACCGCGGTTCATTTAGCGGCATGTTTAGCGCTAAATTTGGATAAACGATACCGTATTTGTTTAATCGACTTAGACCCACAAGGCTCGCTACGTTTATTCCTCAACCCGCAAATCAGCATGGCAGAGCATGATAATATCTATTCTGCGGTAGACATTATGTTGGGTAACGTGCCTGATGGTGTGGAAATTGACAGTGAATTTTTACGTAAAAACGTATTGCTGCCAACGCAATATCCGAACTTAAAGTCGATTTCAGCGTTTCCAGAAGACGCGATGTTTAATGCGGAAGCATGGCAAACGCTATCTGAAGACCCATCACTCGATATCGTCCGTCTGCTGAAAGAGCAACTGATTGATAAAATTGCTGATGACTTCGATATCATTATGATTGATACCGGTCCACACGTTGACCCATTAGTATGGAATGCGATGTATGCATCAAATGCCTTGCTAATTCCTTGTGCGGCTAAGCGTCTGGACTGGGCTTCAACAGTAAACTTCTTCCAGCATTTGCCTACGGTATATGAAATGTTCCCGGAGGACTGGAATGGTCTTGAGTTTGTTCGCTTGATGCCAACCATGTTTGAGGACGACAATAAGAAGCAAGTTTCTGTTTTAACTGAAATGAACTATCTTCTAGGTGACCAAGTTATGATGGCTACTATTCCTCGTAGCCGTGCGTTTGAAACCTGTGCCGATACCTACAGCACAGTATTTGATCTGACAGTAAGCGATTTTGAAGGCGGTAAGAAGACACTAGCCACCGCGCAAGACGCTGTTCATAAAAGCGCACTGGAATTAGAGCGTGTGCTGCACTCTAATTGGCCGTCATTGAATCAGGGGTAATAAGTAAATGGCTTTGAAAACGTCTGAATTAAACGCGAAATTATTTGGCAAAACGAATAAGCGTCGTGTTGTGACTCCGCAAGAGGCGCAAACTGCGGCAAAAGAGAAAGCTCAAACGATTGAACTAGCAATTGCAGGTGAAAATATTGTTCAGTTTGAACTTGTGCGTATTCCTGCAAATAAAGTTGCGACAGAAACAACAGTATTTGTTGATAACGCTCGTGAGCAATCGTTCTTAAACGAACATGCTTTATCTGATGTTTTAGTCACACTCAAAGAGCGTGGCCAACAATATCCAGCAGTGGGTCGTAGAACTGAAGATGGCAAGATTGAAGTTTTAGATGGTAGCCGTCGTCGCATGTCTTGTATCCTCGCCGAACAAGACTTTTTGGTTTATGTTGCTGACAACATTAATACTGACCATGCTAAGTTTTTGTCTGATGTGGCAAATGCTCACAAGCCGCTCTCTTTATATGAAAAAGGGAAAGAGATGCAGGCTAAGCTTGATAGTGGTGAAGCTGAGGATCAGAAAGCATTGGCAAAAATGTTCCAGTGCAGTGAAGCGTTGGTAAGTGGCGCTTTAAAAGCCGCAGCATTACCGTTAGAACTGCTTCAAGCGTATCCGAATGTTGGCGATCTCGGTCGTCCAACTATCGTGAAACTGCACAAACAGTTTTCAACGCTGACGCCAGAGCAGCAGCAAGAGCTGTTAGATAAATGTCGCTCTAGCGAAGGGTTTTTATGGCAGCGAAGCACAGCTCAAGGCGTTGCTCGTCTGACAAAAGAAGTCACGGAAAGCATCGAAAATTGGATTACTGAACTTGCACCAGCAAAACCTGGCAAGAAGACGGAAAAAGTCGACTTAGTAAAAGGTCGAGCAAGCTATAGCCGAAAAGGTAGCAGCCTGGCGTTGAACTTGAAGAAAGTTGACGACAGCTTAATGGAAGAGATTCTTGCGTTTGTACAAACCAAACTGCAATAACAAATGATGATTGAATCAACCGCCTCCGGGCGGTTTTTTTATATCTGAGAAGCGTCAAATTAAAGATGTGATACCATTACGTCAGTTCAACGTTGGATAGACAAAATGCAGACACAATCTGATTTCCTTTCATCACTTCAATATCAAGCTCACCAATCTTTCCAAAGGATTGGTGTTGTCATTCAAGGCGAGGCTTCTTGGCAAAATGCGTTGATGTCAGAGTTCCATAAAACGCAGCGCCATCAACGTTGGTTTTCTGTTGGTGATTTTGGTTTGAAAAACGTATCCAGCGTTTCGTCTAAACAAGGGCACATGTTGCTAGGCAGAGAGTGTGACGTTCTATTGTTTGATGCTCGAAATGGCTTTGACGCAAATAGTTTTACCGCCACGCTTGGCTCATTGGTTGGCGGCGGTTTTCTTATTGTCATTACTGAGCTGCGACAAAATGCGAATTTTGCTCAGCAATGGATGCATAAACAATGGGAGAAGCTCGTTGTTATTGAGCAAGACAAACCATTGCCAATGGCTCCAGACATCAAGCAGGCAGAAAAAGAAAGCCACTACACGGAACAAGAACATGCCATTTCTCTAATTGAAAAGGTGGTAACTGGACATCGAAAGCGACCGTTAGTTTTGACCGCTGATCGTGGGCGCGGAAAAACAAGTGCCCTCGGCATTGCGTGTGCGAGCTTATTACAGCAGAAGCCACTTAGAATCTTAATTACGGCACCATCTATAAAAGCCGTTGAGCCTGTTTACCAACATGCTTTGCGGCTACTTCCTAATGCGCAGCGTATTAGGAAGGACAGATTAGAATCAGGGCAGGGAGCCATTCAATTCATTGCTCCTGACGAACTTCTATCGAGCAGACCTGAATGTGATTTGTTACTTGTCGATGAAGCGGCTGCAATTCCAGTTCCTATGCTCAAAAGCATTACCGAACATTATCATCGACTCGTTTTTTCTACGACTGTTCATGGTTATGAAGGTTGTGGCCGGGGCTTTACGATTAAATTTGTTGATTGGCTTCAGAAACAGCGTTCGGGAATGAAAACATGGCACATGACACAGCCCATCCGCTGGAGCATGAATGATGCGCTTGAATCATGGCTCTATGACACGTTTTTGTTGGATGCGGAGTTAACGCACCATCAACTTAAACAGGTCGACTCAATTTCCCTTTCTAAAGCCGATAAGAACAATTTGATATCGCAGCCTAGTTTGCTGCGTGAGTGCTTCGCTCTTTTGGTGAATGCTCATTATCAGACCTCGCCGAATGATTTGATTCACCTTTTGCAAGACGACAACAGTCAGCTCTATTTTGCTAAGCAAGATAATGCGGTTCTGGGGGTGATATTAGCGGTCGAAGAGGGGGGCCTTGACGATGAATTGATTGAAGAAATCCAGCTTGGTAAGCGTCGTCCTAAAGGACACTTAGCCCCAATTACGATTGCAAACCACCTAGGATTCCCGAATGTCGCGAATCTATCGACGCTGCGAGTCATGAGAATTGCGGTTCATCCAGCATTGCAAGGCAAAGGCATTGGTCAAAAAATTCTGCAGCAACTTGAGCAAATGGCTGCTAAACACATTGCCTACTTATCCACGAGTTTTGGTGCGACGGAAGAGTTGCTCTATTTCTGGCGACAATCGAACTTCCGTACAATTCGCTTAGGGTCAATGCGCGATGCTGCTAGCGGTTGTTATTCAGTCTTGATGGTCAAACCTTGTGATTCCCAACAGACGGCTTGGGTCGACCAATCTCAGGCGCTATTTGAAGAAATGTTGTCTAACAATGTGGCTGACGTCTATCCAAAATTAGAAGCCCCTATTTTTCGAGCTCTATTGCCGCAACCTTTGGGAATGAGTCCACTTCATCCCGCTAAGTTATTACTAATTGAATGTTATGCTGATGGTGGTAACAGTTATGAGTCTGTGTCTGTGTGGCTTCAGCAGTGGTTACTTAACTTAGGTTTGAACTCCGCTTCCGACTTGATGATCAGTAAGCTTTTTCTTAACCGTAGTTGGACTGAATGTGCTCAGCAATTTGGTTTACCTGGAAGAAGGCAAGTTGAGCAGCAGTTAAGGGACGAAGTAAGACACATTTGGAGCGATTTACACTGTAAATGAAATTACTGGGAGCTGATTTTACACTGTAAATCCAGCTCCTTTTTGTTTCAGCGTGTATTTTGATTGAGCTTTAGGCTAAATCGAGTTTTCTCTTAATATGCTGTTTAACCGTTATTGATGGATTACTTTCTTTAGTGACGTGAGCCCTATAATAAGAAATGCGGGGTTTGTTCAGAAAACGGATTTGGTTAGACTGAAAGTGTTGATGGGATGCATAGTGGTAAGGGTATGTGGAAGCTGTGTCTTGAGTTATCTGAAGATAAAACCAAGGTGATAGCCCGTCTTCCGGGTGAAGTGGATCTCGGTGGTGAGCTAAATCAAAATGAATTAAACGAGCAGCTCGTAGTAATGAACGCCGAAAAGATGTTTGTTGTAGAGGGGGAAGTCGTTAGGTTCATTAACTGCGCCAAAGAACGTAAAGCTGAAGCTTACGAAGGCATCGTCATTGCAGAAAAACGCAACGCACAAGTTGAGGTCGAATTGTCGAATAATGACATGCTCGCCAGTATGAACGTTGTCGGTGCTTACGGAGGCCGAGGTTTACGTGGCCCCGAGATTGTTCAAGCCCTTGCTCAAGCGCGAGTTTCGAAAGGCATCAACAAACTGGCTTTGAAGAAAGTGTTGGTTGTCAGCACTCAGCTCAAACCCGGCGAAACTTTTTCTCAACCTGTAGCGGTTGGTAAGCAACCTATCAAAGGCAAAGACGCTCTTTTTACTCCTCTCGTTAAAGACATCACCAAACGCATCCTCAAACCCAAAGACGGCCAATCTGCTAGCGACAAAATTGATTTACGTAACCTCGGTGAAACTATCGCGGTTGACGTAGGCGATGAGGTGATGCGCCGCACGCCTGCGACCAAAGGTACGCCAGGTTTTACTGTTCAAGGGCGAGTGATTCCTCCACAAGCTGGAAAAGACAGCCCAATGAAGCCAGGCAAGGGCACCGAGATAAGCAAGCACGACCCAAACCTATTGATTGCATCGGTATCCGGTACGCCTCTAATTAAAGACAAAACCATTGAAGTTGATAACGCACTCTGCCTCAATAGCGTTGGCGTGAATACAGGCCACGTGAAATTCAAAGGGAATGTGATTATCGGTGGCAACATTGAATCTGGCATGATTGTTAAAGCGACGGGTTCTATTACTGTAGGCGGCTTCATTGAATCGGCTGACGTACAAGCGCAAGACGACATCCAAGTTGGTAAAGGGATCATTGGCCACACCGTGAGTGATGGCCAGCCAAAGAGTTGTCACGTCAAAGCCAAAGGTTCGATTCGTGCCAGCTACGCCCAATATTGTGATTTGCAAGCCGGCGAAGATATTGAGTTGGCGGTGCACAGCATGAATAACGATATTGTTTGTGGGCGTAATCTGACGGTGCTAGACGCGAACGGTAGGAACGGCACGCTCAGCGGCGGAGATGCAAAAGTCGGTGGCAAAGTGGTGTGCTTACAATTGGGCGTAGAAGGCGACACCGCCACTAAGGTAGAAGCGTTCGCACGCTATTCTGCATTTAAGGAACGATTAGCAGAGCTTAAAGAACAATACAAACGCGCTCAAGAAGGCACGATGGATGTGATTCGTAAAGAGCTCGAATTTAAGAAACGTCCTAAAGCCGAACGTACCGACGAAGAACAAGCTCAGATTGACGTGATGAAAACACAAAACAACGAGCAGCTTGAAGCGATAAAGCAAAAGCTAGAACAAACGGAACATGACTTTGAAGTCGCGTTAGAAGAAAATATTGTCGAAGCCAAAGAGCGTGTCTTCACTCGCGTGACGGTGCAGTTTGGCGACGAACAAGTAACGACAAAGCGCACTCATGGCGGTTGTTCGTTCCGTTTCAATCAATACGAAATTAAAGTCTCGGCGAACTTGGAAGAAGAGGACGTCGCTGCGGTTTAAGCTTTCTTACTCACTGAGCCCACACGTCGCAACAAGATGTGTGGGCTTTTGTTTATCTACAAATCGACAATGTGCTCTTGATAGTAGTCCGCAAGCGCACCCACTTGGCTGCTACACATTACTTTCATTGCTTGTTTAATGTGTTCTATTGGCCAGTTCCACCATTGGATATTGAGTAGAGTTTCAATCTCTTTATCGCTGAATCGTTGACGTACGACTTGGTTGTTTCCAACCACCACAGAATAAGGTTGCACGTCTTTCGTCACTACGGCGCGTGCTCCGATGACGGCTCCATCGCCGATGTTTACT
Organism: Vibrio sp. Vb0667; assembly: GCF_033391095.1. NCBI lineage: Bacteria > Pseudomonadati > Pseudomonadota > Gammaproteobacteria > Vibrionales > Vibrionaceae > Vibrio > Vibrio sp. Vb0667. The sequence continues at coordinate 38,822 of NZ_JAWPOL010000031.1, forward strand.
CCGGGCATGATCATCGCCTCACCGCCAATCCAAACATCATTTCCCACCACTGTGTCTCCGGCACGCTCGAAACCGTCTTGTACGCCTTCTCCAAATTCTTCAGGAGAGAAGGGGAAGGTCGAAATCCAGTCAATGCGATGACCTTGGTTTCCTGCCATCATGAAGGTGGCTCAAGAAGCGATAGAACAAAACTTGCCAACGATTAATTTGTCGATGCTATCGGTTTCTCTACTTTGCCATTCTTGAAGTGTGACGGGGTCACCCAACAAGTAGCGTACCGCTTGCTCTTCGAAGCTTTTTTGATGATAGAAGCCCGAGTAATAGCTGTAATCGCCAACGATGATATTGGGATTAGTGATGTGATCTTTAATGACTTGACCTTTTAACCACGTGTCGAAAACACTCATAACTCATCCTTTCAAATTTAGGTTGTACAGAGTTTAGAGGCTTTCTATTATTTTCAGTAGTTTGATTTTAGAGATTCAGAATTACTGTATGGAAATAAAATGGCTCAGCTACGTACCACTTTACGTCGCTTTGTGCGAGGAGCGAAGTATTGCTGGCACAGCAAAGCGACTGAATTGTTCGAATGCGCATGTAAGTCGGCAACTTAAACAGCTTGAAGACATATTGTCGGTGCAGCTTATTCAGCGAACTACGCGCCAGTTTAATTTGACCTACGATGGTTTTCGGTTTTATCAGCAGGTAAAGCAACTGCTCGAAGGTGCTGAGCAGATCAATGAGCAAGTCATAGCAAACGAGATCGTATCGGGAAAATTGAGAATAGCGGCGTCTGCTTCTTTCGGAGCCGCGTTACTCAGCCAAACATTGATCGAGTTTCGATTGCAACATCCACAAGTGAGCGTCGAAGTGGTCTTCACAGAGACACCTCTCGACTTGATTGAGGCTGGGTTTGATATCGCATTCTACTTTACCGATACTCCTCCAGAGGGATACGTCGGCCATCAGCTACGCACTTTACACTGTAAACCGATCGCTCATCGCTCGTATTTAGCTGATAAACCAAATGTAAGTACGCCAGAGGATCTTGGTGACTTAGAGCACATCCTTTATAAAAGTCGTGACTTGGTGTTAGACAAGTGGACGTTTACGCATAAGCAAACTCAACAGCAGTGCAGCATTGAGTTAGAAAGTACGCTGAGTTTTAATCTTGTCCAGTCCATGTTGGATGCTACTTTGGCTGGCTGTGGTGTAGCCATGTTAGATGAATTTGCACTGGCTAAACTCGACCCTGCACAAAAAGAACAACTCGTGAGTTTGCTGCCAGAATGGCAAACGGATGCGATTTTGCCGCTTTATCTGCTCTACCCAAAACGTGAGCACTTACCAAGAAGAACGCGAGCGTTCATTGATCACTTTAGGAACATATATTCTGTCGGCGAGTAGCAATAGCAAACTTAGTGACAATAGAGGAAGCAAAGGAATGCGAAAACACTGTCACCAGCTTCCCTGATGCAGGCGTGTTTGTTAAAACAGGTAACGAAGAAAACATATGGCGAGGGTGAGCTTCTTCAAATCAGCATTAAAGGCAATAACTACTGACCGGACACAGAAGAAGCTCATGGATTCAGCTAACTTACATTAGGTATCGTGCTTACAGCTCGTAACGTAGACCTAAGTGGTAGTAGCTTTCGTCTGCGTGCGCACCGCCAAACGAGACTTCTTGTCCATTGCTGTAGCCACGCGAGCCGTTACGATCAACGTAGTTTGTGTAGATAGAAGAACGAGGCGTCAGTTTGTATTGCACTTCTAGCGTTGTATCTTTCAGCTCTAGCTCGTCACCATCACTGTTTTCTAAAGAACGATAACCAGCACGCAGTACCCATTTGTCATTTACACTGTAAACCGCCGTTAGTTCCATCACTTTGTCGGTACTGGTTTGTGAGTAATAGCCCTCTAGTTCATCTTCCGAGTACAACGCACCCAACATCAAATCACCTAGGTAGTAACGCGTACCTGCGCCCCAGAATGTGTAATCGGTGTCGTTGCTTTCACGTGCATCACCTTTATTCTTCTGCATCGCTATCACTGGTGCCAAGGTACCCAAATTCCCCATGTCTAGCGTATAACGCAGTGCAGCGTTGTAACCGTAGTCGAGCTCAGAAGTGTTGTTTCCTAAAATGTACGCGACAGAAAAATCGACATTACCTAGGCTGTTTTGATATTGCAGCGTGCCATCTTGACGGAAAACTTGCGTCGCGGTTTTGTCGACTTTATTCGCTTGGCGCGCCATAGAAACATCGGAAGAGGCGAACACATCACCAATGTCGGTAAACATAATCAATCCAGATGCCACGCGACCACCAGTAATACGACCATAATCTTTCGCATCAATCCCCGCCCATACATAACGTGCGGTCAGAGACGGTTTGTCGTTTACTTGGTTTGCGTATTCAGCTGCACCCACTTGGTATTGCGCTTGGCCGATGATCGACGCGTACTCGTTGATGGTTTGTGAACCGTTTAAACCAATACGGCCATCAAACTCGCCATTTGCATCGCCGTGCTCGTCATTTTTACTGGTGACATTGAAACCAAGACGAGAGTAAATATTTAAAACTGACCCATCTTCCGCTTGATACAGCTGCGCTGCCATTGCGTTTGATGCCATCAATGTAGGGAGAAGTAGAGTCAAAATGTGCTTTTTCATGATTAACGACCTTTCATTTCTATTGTTTTAGGTACGACAAAGCCCCTTCCGAGTAACGGAATAAGAAAAACTGTCGTGGAGTAGAGAGAGGGTGCGCCCTTGTTTGCCAAGGGCGCGAGCTAGTCCATTCCTATAGGGGAAGAATGATTTAGCTTAAATCGACGTCTTTGCAGCCAAAGAAGTAAGTCGCGAGGAAGCCGACGATGTAAGAGATAAGCAGGCCAGCAACAAACACCATCATGCCCGGGAAGATGCCATTTTCAGATGTCATGAGAGGAATCGCCACGATACCGGACGGGCCAAACACCGTATTAAGACCAACTGGTAAGCCAAGGTAAGAAACTAAACCGATAAAGAAGCCGCCCGCAGCGCCGCCAATACAAGCGGTAACGAATGGTTTTACGCGTGGTAATGTCACGCCGTAAATCAATGGTTCGCCAATGCCTAGAAGGCCAGGAATAATAGCGCCTTTAACTTGAGTGCGCAGTAGAGCGTCTTTTTTGGCTTTGAAATACAGCGCCATTGACGCGCCAACCTGACCGCCACCAGCCATCGCCAGGATAGGGAATAGCGAGTTAAAGCCCTGTGCTTCCATCAATGCGAAGTACACTGGAACAAAACCCTGGTGGATGCCAAATACCACAGAAATTAAGAACAAACCTGCCAAGATCGCAGCGCCTAATGGGTTATCGTTCAAGTTGAGGAACAACCAAGACATCCCTTTAAACAGCTCGCCGCCGATTGGCATGATGATCAAGAAGGTTACCGCACCCATGATCAACAGAGTGATAACGGACGTTAAGATCATGTCCAGATCATCTGGCATGTATTGACGAACCTTACGCTCGACTTGCGCACCGATGATCGCCGCCAAAAGTACGCCGATAATGTTGCCGCGCGGATCAATCGCAAAGCCGAAAAACTCGTTCATGCCAGAGTAAATACCGGATGTAGCCTCTGGGTTGTAACCCAGCACAAACAAAGAGGCGAGAATGGCACCATTAACACCAGAGCCGCCAAACGCTTGCTGCGCGTTGTAACCAATCAGAATACTTAAGAAAGCAAACAGACCCTTACCAAAGACTTTCATGTAGGCGATCAAATCCAGCATAAACTGGCTTGGTGTCTGGTCGAGAACAAACATCTGTTCCAATAACGTCGCAAAACCTAGCAACAAACCAGCGGCAATAAAACCAGGGATCAACGGCGTAAAGATGGTAGCAAACTTGCTTAAAAAACGCTGAACCGCACTGGTTTGCTTACTCTTCATCTGTTTTTTCTGCTCGGCTGCGACGGCAGAAAGATCTTGTTGCGGCATATCTGCTTCTTCACTGTCACCAGAGGTTAAGCTGTAGATCAATTGATTCATCATCTCAGCCGCTTGTTGAGCTTTTCCGGGACCGAGAATGATCTGAAACTGCTCATCGCTTTCCACCACACCCATTACGCCGGGAATTTGCTTGATAACTGATTGATCAGCCAAGCCATTGTTGGCGAGCGATAAACGCAAACGCGTCATACAGTTACCACATTTGCTTACGTTGCTACTGCCACCCACTGCGGACAGCAACTGCGATACTGTGTTTGAAGTTATTTTTGCCATAGGGTCTATCCTTCAGAACTCGGATTATTTAGTTATTATTTAGTGCTGCGCGAATAAAGCCGTTGTGCGCGGCGAGGCGTGATTTGGCTTGTTCGGCATCCAAATCGGCCAAAATCATTAAGATGGCGGTTTTGCAGTGGCGACCGCAGGCATTTAATGCTCGCTCTGCTTCTTCTTTTGATGCGTCGGTTGCTTCCACAACAATGTTGGTTTGGCGTTGTATGAGCTTGGCGTTAGTGGCTTCTACATCCACCATTAAGTTGCCAAATACCTTACCGCTACGAATCATTGCGCCTGTCGTGAGCATGTTTAGCACCAGTTTTTGTGCGGTGCCAGCTTTCATGCGAGAAGATCCAGTGACAACCTCTGCGCCAACTATCGGCAGAATCGCGATGTCGGCCGCTTCTGCCATGGCACATTCTGGATTACAAGCGATAGATGCGGTCGTGGCTCCGATGGATTTAGCGTACTCCAAACCACCTAGTACATAAGGTGTACGGCCACTCGCTGCAATGCCTACAACCACGTCATGCTTGGTGAGGTGAAGTGCTTTTAAGTCGTCTTGACCCATTTTCGCGTTGTCTTCTGCGTTTTCTACCGCTTTTAAAATCGCTTGATGTCCACCAGCAATTAAGCCAATCACCATATCTGGATGCGTGCCGTAGGTAGGAGGACACTCGCTCGCATCAAGAATTCCTAAGCGGCCTGATGTGCCTGCTCCCATGTAAACCAAACGGCCACCATTGGCGAACGCTGCAGTAATTGCATCAACCGTCTTTGCAATTTGTGGTAGCACTGCTTTGACCGCGAGCGCGACTTTTTGATCCTCTTCATTAATGACTTGCAGCATCTCGATGGTCGAAAGCGTATCAATCTCTGCACTGACTGGATTACGGCTTTCTGTCACCAATCGGCTTAAATCAATTTTCATGTTTTACACTCTTCGTAATGTTCAATCTGAGGGCGATTCTATGGAATAAAATATTCTGTTTTGGTGATAAAAATCACACTTGAGGTTATTCTTTGTGCAGGAGAAATTTGGAATAATGAGAGAAAATATATGTCTATTACATCCGATATAAACTGGCTTGGTTAGAATAATCATGGAGTTAAATCAAACTCCAATTATTTTTGTTTTGGAATAAATTATTTAAATTTTTTGAGGTTTTTGTTGTGTCAGTTGTCAATAAGATAGTCGCGAGGCGTACTCAGCTTTCGCAAAGTGGTCGTTTGGTCGGCGATTGGATTGTTGAAAACGCAGAAAAGGCGGCGCTGCTCACTAGCCAAGAACTTGCGGCGCAAGTAAAAGTGAGTCAATCGAGCATTGTGAAATTTACTCAGCGTATTGGCTTTAAAGGCTACAGCGAGTTTAAGTTAGCTCTGAATGAAGAGATTGGCCGTAAGCATGCGATGCAGTCGACACCGTTGCACAGTGATATTTTGGCAGATGATCCCATCGCGGTTATTTCACAGAAACTGGTGAAAGCAAAAACAGATGCTATGTTTCAAACCACCAATGCGCTGTCTTATGAAGCGTGTCACCAAGCGGTGAAATGGTTGAGCGAAGCGCGTCGAGTGCAAGTGGTCGGGATTGGGGGCTCAGCCCTGACCGCGAAGGATTTAAGCTTTAAACTGCTTAAACTCGGTATTACGGCGCTTTCCGAACAAGACAGCCACGTGCAGATTGCTGTTGCTCGTACCCTCTCTTCAGAAGATGTGCAGATTGCGATTTCGTATTCGGGCGAACGCAAAGAAATTCTCGTCGCGGCAGAAGCGGCAAAAGAGCAGGGCGCGAAGGTGATTGCGTTATCTGCTCCTGGGAGAAGTCGCTTGCGCGGTATTGCCGATATTACGTTTGATACGATTGCCAATGAAACGGAACATCGCAGCTCATCCATTGCTTCGCGTACCGCGCAAAACGTGATCACCGATTTGCTGTTTATCATCTTGGTTCAGCAAAGAGACGACAGTGCCCGTCAGTTGATCAGCGATATCAGTACCGACATCAAACAGATCCTCACATGATCGCTTAACCAACAGCGGACTAGAGATCCGGATCGTGCCTCAGCAAAGCAATAAAAGCAGAGAGATGTTTTTCAATGGTGAGATCGGCAGAAATCGCGGGTAATTCCAACGTGATGCAAGGTAAATCACGTTCACTACACCAAGTGCCGAATGAGCCGGGTGTTTCGTAGTCGACATCGTCAACGATTGGCAGTTGGAACTGCTCGCCGAGCCATTTGGCAAGGTCGGAATGTTTGGGATCATCCACAAAAGCAAGCGGTTCATGAAACGACACCACAAACTTTGGCTTGCGCAGTTCAATCAAGTTAATTAATGCGCTAACTTCAGGCTCTAGTTGGTTTTTAGTGCCAGTTTTCACCTGTACGTCTCGAACGGGTGTGTGAGAGCTCCATCGATACACTGTGCCATGCTCAGTCCAATTTTGGGTTGGAAACGCGCGATTGAGATCCACTTGGTTTGCATTTGCGCGTGTGCCTAGTTGGTTGCCGTCAGGATTCATTGACAGAATCACATCATGTCGTAAGTTTTCAGCAGGCAAGCTTCTTAGCGCGCAGGACAAACCTGCAATCGAGGCCGTCTCGTCCCCGTGAGTGCCTGCCAAAATCAAACCTCGCAAAGCACTTTCGACTTGAGCCGGAAAATACAGTAATGGCGCACCAAGCACGGATTGACCGTATGATGTTGGCCGAATTAAAAATGCCGCTCTTTCCGTTCTTGGAATTAGACTCACCGTAATCTCCTGATTGATGAAGTAGTATCAATATCTAAGCTAATTACACCTAGCTAAACTGAACCGTTTAAACTCGTCAATGGTTGAAATGTTAATTGTGGCACTTGCTTCACAAGACGCGTTAGGAGAACGAAAAACGATATGGATTTTAAAAAACATTCAACGGCGTTGCTGATTTCCTCTTTATTCACCCCTTTTCTTGCTACATCAGTTGCTGCGGAGACCTTACCTAAAGGTATTCAACTTGCCGCAGAACAGCATTTAGTACGTGCGAATGACGCAGAGGCGGCGACGCTTGACCCAGCGAAAGCCGAAGGTCTGCCAGAAATGCATGTGATTCGTGACTTATTTGAAGGGCTTGTGATTCAAGATCGTGACGGAAACATTATTCCCGGTGTGGCAGAATCATGGGAAACCAACGACAACCAAACCTTTACTTTTCACTTGCGCAAAGACGCGAAATGGTCGAATGGCGAGCCTGTGACAGCGGATGATTTTGTTTATTCACTGCGCCGAGCGGTGGACCCGAAGACCGCTTCTCCAAATGTTTGGTATCTCAAACTCACCAAGATCAAAAACATCGCCGATGTAGCAGAGGGCAAAAAGCCTTTGGACGATCTCGGTATCAAGGCAGTGGATAAATACACCCTACGTTTTGAGTTGGACAGTCAAGTGCCGTACTTTGTTGCTATGACTGGGCACACGTCCATGATGCCAGTGCATCAAGCGACAGTGGAAAACCGCGACAAGCCGTGGAGTGATCCAGACCAATTTGTTAGCAACGGTGCATTCACATTGGATAAGTGGGTCGTGAATGAGCGCATTGAACTGGTTAAGAGTCCAAGTTACTGGGACAGCGCAGATACGCATCTAAACAGAGTGACTTATATTCCGTTTGAAAACCAAAACGCGTCTATCAATCGTTATGCGGCAGGAGAGCTGGATATCACGTCAGATGTGCCGACTCATATGGCGCAGAAGCTTAAACAAGATTACAAGCAGGCTTACACGGTGGTGCCATTATTGTGCACGTATTACTACGCGTTCAATACCACTCGTCCGCCATTTGATGATGTGCGAGTGCGTCAAGCGGTGTCGTACTCCATCATGCGCGATGTGATTACGAATGGTGTCACGCAAGTGGGCAACCTTCCTGCTTATACTTTTGCGCATCAGTACACCGCAGGGTTTGATGCGACGCCGCCTGAATACAGTAAGTGGAGTCAGCAACAACGTGACGAGAAAGCGCGTCAGTTGTTAAAAGAAGCGGGTTACAGCCAAGACAAGCCGCTCGATTTTAAATTGTTGTACAACACCAGTGAGGCAAACAAATCGATCGCGGTTGCGATAGCGTCGATGCTACAAAAAAATCTCGGTGCAAACGTGGAGTTAGAAAACCAAGAGTGGAAGTCATACTTAGTGGCGCGTAAACAAGGCAATTTCGATGTGATGCGCGCTTCCTGGTGTGGTGATTACAATGAAGCGTCTACTTTCCTGAGCTTACTTCGCTCAGGTTCCTCGGGTAACTTTGCACGTTACAGCAGTGAAGCGTACGACAACGCGATGAACAGTGCATTGGCCGCAACCAATGAGAAAGCGCGCCAAGGTTTCTATGATCAAGCCGAGCAATTGTTGGCGGCGGATATGCCAATCGCACCGATTTACTACTACATGCAAGCGCGTTTGGTTCGTCCTACGGTTGGCGGTTTTGCCAAGAACAACGTAGAAGGTCGTATCTACTCGAAAGACCTCTACATCAAGAAGTAGCGCTCAAAACAAACGATAAATATGAAGCCCCGAAGATGTATCTTACGGGGCTTCTTTTTATTGTTAGCGAGTGGAGAGCTTGTTCACGAGCATAGCGACTCGTTTGCCAAGATACTCCGCCGTTGCAACATCAGAAGCATGCAACTGACCACCTTCACCACCTTGTGCAACAATACCACCTTGTACACCATAACGATTCAGGTTTTGCTCCCCAGAATTGCTGATCTTATCCAACCCGACCCACATCATGCCGTGTTGGTTAGCGAGCGTTTGTAGATATTGTAATGTGCAAGATTGGTCGCCATTCATTGCCCCACCACTGGTAAAGCCAGCCGCGATTTTGCTCGCCCATTTTTGGTAATACCAAGATTCACTGCTTGCATCTGCAAATGCTTTAAACTGCGCTGCTACACCGCCCATATAGGTCGGTGAGCCAAAGATAATCGCATCACACTCAGCAAGTTCATCCATTAGTTTAGGGTTCACAAAACGTCCCTCAATAATCTCACTGCCTTCAATTCGGTGAGCGAGGATTTCACATTCATCTTGCTGCTTAATGCCTTGTTGTTCAACGCCTGCGGCAATCGCGCGAGCAAGCTGACCAGTAACGTCGGTTTTAGAGAAATAAATAATCGCAATTTTGGACACAATGGTTCCTTTTTTCATTGTTGATTTTTAATCGTGCGACTAAGGCTAAAACCTCAAGATAAGTTGAGGTCAAGAAGAGATTTGAGATAGATAAAGTACGAATTGGTATCTAAAGAGCTTTCTTATAGGGTAAGTCGACGGCATAACTACAGTGAATGCAACGACGATGAATATCGTGTATAAAAGCGTTAAAGGAAGATCTTAAAGATGTAGAAAACTCTCTTGGAAACAATGATAAAGGTACCGATACTAGTGATGAGTAATAGGCGGAAAAATAGATTAAAATATGTAAACTCAGACCTGATCCAAGGCGGGAAAAGTACATTTCATCGTTTCTTAAGGCGAGGGATTATTATCATTATGGTAGGAGGCCTTTCTACAGCCTCTTCCACGGTATTTGCACACTTTATAGCGGGTGTGTTTGATGTGGATATGAATGTTCATCCAGAGAGCTTAGAAGAAAAAGTGCATGCACTACTTTTTGTTTCGGTCAGTCTTGTTTTTTACCTCTTTTATGCCCTTATCTCGCTAAATATTAGTGGGTGGCTCATAATGAAGCTAAAAATATAAGCTTAACTAAAACCATGTCCTTGTATTTTAAGGAAGATGGAACTAGTGACGATTTTTTCTTTGCTTGCACCATCTCTATTTTTTGTATTTATTTAAGGTTCGTAAATAAGAAGCTTCCTTTGGTTGAAGTGGCGCTTTTGGTTTCGGCGGTGTGTCATGTGTTTATCATGAAAGAATACAGCGGTGACCTTTCAGTTTATACGTTTTGTCTCTTCACTGTTGTTCTCCATTAACTTTGGGTTATTTGTGACTACCAAGTGATATTAAAAAGCCGATGTAGATACATCGGCTTTTTAGTGGGTTATTGTGCCGTCCTAAATAAGGTTGACACTTTCCACCCCCCAAAATTGGAGAGTGTTATGAAATCAACAACTAAAAGAAC
>NZ_JAWPOL010000318.1:0-1125 GCF_033391095.1 Vibrio sp. Vb0667
TAATAGTTGGTTGAACTCTTTCTGCACACTTCGGATGAGAATGACCGTTTCAATGCCTTCGGCTTCTAATTGACGCAGGATGCGTTGAGCACGATTAGCTTTACCTGCAAGTAACGCATCAATCCAGTTAAACGTCGTAAAGTGGTTGTGTCGACTTAAGGCTTCCTCTAAGCGTACAACTGTCAGTTGGCCATCAGGATAGAGCAAAGCCAGTTTCTCTAGACTCTGAGAAAGTGCAAATAAGTTGCCTTCATGCCACTGTGCCAACATCTGTAAGGATTGCTGATCGGGCTTTAAACCCAATGCGCGGCAGCGCGTTTGCACAAACATAGGCAAACGCTGAAGATCCGGCGTTAAGCAGCTGACCCAGTCGCCTTTGGCATTCAGTGCTTTAAACCATTTGGCATTTTCTTGCGCTTTAGTCAGCTTCGTTCCGATGATCACTAGCATGATGTCATCATGCAACATGTCACACAGAGTCTGTAGCTCTTTGCTGATAGCTGTGGTGACACCGCTTTCTGGGATCTCAAGCTCAATGAGTTGTCGACTAGAAAATAAGCTCAGAGCTTGAAAGCAGTCATACACTTGGTTCCAATCTAAACTTGCATCGACAGCAAAACGGTGTCTTTCTTCAAAACCATGTTGTAGAGCGGTTTTTTGAATCGCTTGGCGGCTTTCTTGGATCAGTAGCGGTTCGTTTCCGAAGATCAGATAAACCTGCTTTAAGTGTTTGGCTAGATGGTCAGCTAGCTTGTCAGCATAAATTCGCATGTTGATTAAGAGTTTGTTTTCTCAGTTGGCGCGGCAATTTGCCCCGCTTCGTACTCGGCACGGATTCGGCCAAGTTGACGCATCATCTGTTTCGCTGCTTGTTGACGCATCTCGTCTTCGATTACGTCACGTTCAACCGATTTTGCCAATGCCGTTAACGGGTTGTCTAGGTAGTTGCGGTTCACGGTTGTGGTGAAATTTTTTGAGCCAAACCCTGGAATTGTGACGCGATATTGCACCACGTAAGTCAACTCTTTTTCTGCCGCACGACTGTTTTGGTAAAGCGAGAGCGTGCGCTCATCCATGGTTGCTTTGATTAAATGCAGATTTGGTACCGAAGATGACGGCTGAACT
>NZ_JAWPOL010000319.1:0-1124 GCF_033391095.1 Vibrio sp. Vb0667
GTATTTATCATGTTGATTTTCTTTATTGTTACCAGCTCTTTCGTGCGAGAGTCTGGTGTGGAAGTGAACCGCCCTCAAGCATCGAACGTGGTCAGTCAAAAAGACGCAGGTATTTTCATCGCCATTACGGCAGCAAACGATGTATACATCGACAAACGCTTGGTCGATCTGGAACGCGTAGAAGCATCTATTGAGCACCTATTGCTAGACCAGCCAGATGCATCGTTAGTGATTCAGGCTGATGAACACGCGTACAACGGCACCGTTGTGAAAGTGATGGATGCCGCTAAAGGTGCTGGCGTGAAGAACATTGCACTGGCAGCGGAGAAACCTTAATGGGTAGGCTGTTAATTGCGTTACCAGCGTCATTATTGATCGCCGTGAGTTTGTTTAGCTTTATGGCGTGGATGGTCGATAATGGCAATCAACGCGCACCAAAACCGTCTGAGGCAGTGCGTTTTGATATGGTCATGGTTGAAAACGATGCCGATGTGCAGCGTCGTCAACGTTCAGTACCAGAGCAGCCAGAGCCACCTCAAGCACCAGAGCCGATGGAGCTGTCTCAAGCCAACACGCAAGTTGAGCCGATGAGCCAAGTAACACCGATCAGCGCGCTTGGGTTAAACACGGCGTTAGATGGTATTGCGATTAATGCGCCAAACCTAAAGGGAACCATGGGCAATCAACAAGCGTTACCGCTGTATAAAGTTGAACCTCGTTACCCAAGTAAAGCATTAAAACGCAAGGTTGAAGGCTATGTGATCATGCGCTTTACGATTGACACGACAGGTCGTCCAAAAGACATTGAAGTGATCGATGCAGAGCCAAAGCGTATGTTTGAAAAAGAAGCCATTAGCGCGTTGAAGAAGTGGAAATACCAACCCAAAGTTGAAAATGGTGTGTCGATTGAGCAGTTCGGACAAACCGCAAAAGTGGAGTTCAAATTAGGCAAATGATGAAGAAATTCTTAATCACAACGCTGCTTAGTTTGACCGCAGCCAGTGCGATAGCTCAAGAGCTTAGCCAGTACACCGCATCTAGAGTGCAGCGTGCGCACAGCTTAGCTCAAGAAGAGAAGCTTAAAGAAGCGATCTCAACTCTCGAATCGTTAGACCTATCGCGTG
>NZ_JAWPOL010000320.1:0-1123 GCF_033391095.1 Vibrio sp. Vb0667
AGGGTGATTTAGGCCCAAGCTTTGTTTACCAAGACTTCTCTGTCACTCAGTTGGTTGCGCAATCTTGGCCCGTATCGGCAATGCTTGGGGTGCTCTCTTTTAGCATCTCAGTCCCACTTGGGATGCTGCTCGGCACTATTGCCGCATTAAAGCGCAATAGCCGTTTGGACTACGGATTAATGACACTCTCGATGACGGGCGTGGTTGTTCCTGCTTTTGTTTTGGCTCCCGTGCTTGTCACCATTTTTGCGATTCAGCTTGGTTGGCTCCCCGCTGGTGGCTGGGAAGGTGGGCAATTAGCTTTTCTTGTTTTGCCGGTATTAAGTCTCGCCATTGGATCAGTCGCTAGCATCGCGCGTGTCATGCGCGGCGCGATGATTGAAACCCTCAATCAGCCTTACATTCGCACCGCAAAAGCGAAGGGATTATCGACCGCCTACATCTTGTTCCACCATGCACTGCGTCCGTCATTGATCCCCGTCGTCGCCATGCTCGGGCCAGCGTTTGTCTCTGTCGTGACGGGCTCTGTCATCATCGACATCTTTTTCGGCACTGGTGGTATGGGCCAGCACTTTGTCTCTGGTGCACTGAATCGCGACTACGGCTTAGTCATGGGTATCACCTTAATTGTCGCCTCACTCACCATCTTCTTTAATCTTGTGGTCGATTTGTTGTACACGGTGATCGACCCACGTATCCGAGTTTAGGAGTCAAACATGTTATCGATTAAGAAACTGGATACTCAATCCTTACAAGACCAAGTCGTAGACAATATCGAAGCGGTGGAAGGTCGTAGTTTGTGGCAAGACGCCTGGGCTCGTTTCCGAAAAAACCGCGCCGCGATGACATCGGTTTATGTGCTCACGTTCATCACTTTGTGCATCACGTTTGGCCCCTCGATTGCAGCCTTTGGACACGATGAGATTGATTGGGACGTACTCGCCGACCCATACGAACTAGGAAAGCCATCACTTAGCAGCGGCCATTACTTTGGTACCGACGATCTCGGCCAAGACCTGTTTGCCCGCACCATGCAAGGCGGTCGCCTTTCAATTTTAGTTGGCTTTGTGGGCGCGTTAGTCGCCGTCGTTATCGGAACGATTTGGGGCAGCATTTCAGGCTA
>NZ_JAWPOL010000321.1:0-1122 GCF_033391095.1 Vibrio sp. Vb0667
CTAGGTAATCTTGGCCCACTTGCCTCTAAGCCTGTAATGGAAGGTAAAGCGTTACTGTTTAAGCGTTTTGCTGGCCTTGATTCAATTGATATTGAAGTGAAGCATCGCACGATCGACGAGTTCGTTGATACGGTTGCGAACATTGCTGACACTTTCGGTGGTATCAACCTTGAAGACATCAAAGCACCAGACTGTTTTGAAATTGAAAAGCGTTTGATTGAGCGTTGTGACGTACCAGTATTCCACGATGATCAACATGGTACGGCTATCGTGACAGCTGCAGGTATGCTCAATGCTATCGAGCTGCAGGGTAAGAAGCTTGAAGATTCAACGATTGTTTGTCTTGGTGCTGGTGCTGCAGCCGTTGCGTGTATGGAGCTGCTTATCAAGTGTGGCGCAATGCGCGAGAAGATCTACATGCTGGATCGCAAAGGGGTGATCCATACTCGTCGTGATGATCTGAATGAGTACAAGCAACTGTTCGCAAACAATACAGATAAGCGCACACTAGAAGATGTGATCGAAGGTGCAGACCTATTCTTAGGTGTATCTGGTCCAAATCTGTTGCCACCAGAAGCGTTGAAACTCATGGCTGACAAGCCAGTTGTATTTGCTTGTTCGAACCCAGATCCTGAAATCAAACCTGAGCTAGCACACGCAGTGCGTGATGACTTAATTATGGGTACTGGTCGCAGTGATTATCCAAACCAAGTGAACAACGTGTTGTGTTTCCCTTTCATTTTCCGTGGTGCGTTAGATGTACGTGCGAGTGAAATCAATGACGACATGAAGCTGGCAGCAGTTGACGCAATTCGTGCATTGGCAAAAGAGCCTGTGCCTGAATCGGTACTAAAAGCTGCAGGTGTTGAGAAGCTAGAATTTGGTAGCGACTACATCATTCCTAAGCCAATGGATCCACGTCTGCTACCTCGCGTAGCAAAAGCGGTAGCTCAAGCGGCAGTAGATTCCGGTGTTGCTCGTATCGAGATGCCAGAAAACTACATGGCAGAGTAATTTACTCAGCCACATTGAACACAAAAATGGGACGCATTGACGTCCCATTTTTTATATCTCCAAAAACTGCCCCGGCGCAGCTCCTAAAGCGGATGAATTTGTAAGCAA
>NZ_JAWPOL010000322.1:0-1120 GCF_033391095.1 Vibrio sp. Vb0667
GCCTTCTTCAATTTCTTGTTGTGTGATAACGAGTGATGGTGTGAAACGTACGACATTGGCACCCGCAACCAATACCAATAGACCTTGTTTACCTGCAGCAACCAGCACATCACGTGCACGGCCTTGCCACTCTTCATTCAGCGCAGCGCCTAGCAATAGACCTTTGCCACGAACTTCAGAGAATAGGTTGTACTTCGCATTGATCTTTTCTAGACCTGCGCGGAACAGCGCTTCGCGCTCTAAAACACCAGCAAGCACTTCTGGTTTTGTCACTTCGTTAACGACCGCTTCTGCCACTGCACATGCCAATGGGTTACCACCGTATGTTGAACCGTGAGTGCCCACTTTCAGATGCTCAGCCAGTTTTGCTGTTGTTAGCATTGCTCCGATAGGGAAACCACCACCCAGTGATTTCGCTGTGCTTAGAATGTCTGGCGTGATACCTAGACCTTGGTAAGCATAGAAATGACCAGTACGTCCGTTACCCGTTTGAACTTCATCAAAGATAAGTAGCGCGTTGTGCTTGTCACACAGTTCACGTACTGCTTGGGCAAATTCCGGAGTTGGTGGCACGATGCCGCCTTCGCCTTGTAGCGGCTCCATCATAACTGCACATGTGCGATCTGACATGTGTGCTTGAAGTGCTTCGATATCGTTGTATGGTAAGTGCGTAACATCGCCTGGCTTAGGACCAAAACCGTCTGAGTAAGCCGCTTGACCGCCAACCGTCACAGTAAAGAATGTACGACCGTGGAAACCTTGTTTAAATGCGATGATTTCTGATTTTTCAGGGCCATGAACATCTGCCGCGTAACGGCGTGCTAATTTCAGTGCCGCTTCGTTGGCTTCTGCGCCCGAGTTAGCAAAGAATACGCGCTCAGCAAAGCTCACTTCAGTTAGCTTTTTCGCAAGGCGAAGTGCCGGCTCGTTCGTCATCACGTTACTTAGATGCCACAGCTTGTTGCCTTGCTCAGTCAACGCATCAACCATTACTGGATGACAATGACCCAAGCAGCTCACTGCAATACCACCAGCAAAGTCGATGTACTCGTTATCGTCCTGATCCCAAATACGTGAGCCTTTGCCTCTTACAGGGATCATTTCCATCGGGTTATAGCAA
>NZ_JAWPOL010000323.1:0-1118 GCF_033391095.1 Vibrio sp. Vb0667
GCTGAAAAAATGGGTGAAATTGTTACTGACCGCCTTGATGACAGCTTTAACGATTTGATGAACTACGACTTTACTGCACGTATGGAACAGAAACTGGACCAAATCGCAGAAGGTGAAGTGAACTGGAAAGCAGTGCTAGACAGCTTCTTTGCGGATTTCACTGGTGACCTAGAAAAAGCCGAGTTAGACGAATCTGAAGGTGGTATGAAGCTAAACCACATTGTGATGACGGATATCGAGTGTCCGACATGTGGTCGCCCTATGGGTATTCGTACCGCTTCTACAGGCGTATTCTTAGGCTGTTCTGGTTACGCATTGCCACCTAAAGAACGTTGTAAGACAACCATTAACTTGGGTGACGAAGAAGGTATTATCAACGTTTTAGAAGAAGACGTTGAAACGGCTGCTCTTCGTGCGAAAAAACGTTGTCCGATCTGTGAAACTGCGATGGACGCGTACTTGATTGATGACAAGCGCAAGATGCACGTTTGTGGTAACAACCCGAACTGTGAAGGCTATGTTGTTGAGTACGGCGAATTCAAAGTGAAAGGCTACGATGGCCCTGTTGTTGAGTGTGACAAGTGTGGCTCAGACATGGTGCTTAAGAACGGTCGCTTTGGTAAATACATGGATTGTACGAGTGAAACTTGTAAGAACACCCGTAAAATCCTGAAGAACGGTGAAGTAGCGCCACCTAAAGAAGATCCTGTGCACTTCCCAGAATTGCCATGTGAAAACTCAGATGCGTACTTTGTGCTTCGTGATGGTGCTTCTGGCCTATTTATGGCGGCAAGCAACTTCCCTAAATCGCGTGAAACAAGAGCACCTCTAGTCTCTGAACTGGCGCGTTTTGAAGAGCGTCTACCAGAGAAGTTTAAGTACCTAACAACGGCTCCTCAAGAGGATCCAGATGGCCGCCCAGCCGTGGTTCGCTTTAGCCGTAAGACGAAAGAGAACTATGTTCGTTCAGAAGACGACGGTAAACCAAGTGGTTGGACTGCACTTTACGTTGATGGTAAGTGGGAAGTCACTGATAAACGTAAAAAAGCGAAAGCTTAAACTCAACTTGTAAAATAAAGGCAGCAAATACACTGCCTTTATTTTTATATCTTCCTATC
>NZ_JAWPOL010000324.1:0-1118 GCF_033391095.1 Vibrio sp. Vb0667
TTACCTGAGAAACCCATGCACTCTTTTAGGTGGTTACGCAGCGCATCGACACCCGCCCCGGTTTTTGCTGAAAGGCGAATCAGAGTAGGATCGTTCACATGACAGATCCCCATATCTTCACCTGTTTGATCCGCTTTGTTGCGGATCACCGTCATGCCAATGCTTTCTGGCAGGCGATCGACAAAATCGGGCCAAATTTCTTTTGGATCGGTGGCGTCGGTCGTTGTGCCATCCACCATAAACAATACGCGGTCGGCTTGCGCGATTTCATCCCAAGCGCGTTCGATACCGATTTTTTCGACTTCATCAGAAGCGTCACGCAAGCCAGCAGTATCGATGATGTGCAAAGGCATACCGTCGATATGGATGTGCTCACGCAGCACGTCACGCGTGGTACCTGCGATGTCTGTTACGATTGCGGACTCTTTGCCCGACAGCGCGTTCAGTAGGCTTGATTTACCCGCATTTGGACGACCAGCAATCACTACTTTCATGCCTTCGCGCATGATCGCGCCTTGGTTCGCTTCTTTGCGTACCGCATCGAGGTTATCGATGATCGCTTGCAGATCTCCTGCAACTTTACCATCGGCAAGAAAATCGATTTCTTCTTCAGGGAAGTCGATGGCCGCTTCCACATAGATGCGAAGATGAATCAGTGATTCCACCAGCGTTTGAATGCGCTGCGAGAACTGGCCTTGTAGCGATTGTAGCGCCGATTTCGCCGCTTCTTCAGAGCTAGCATCAATCAGGTCGGCAATCGCTTCTGCCTGAGTCAAATCCATCTTGTCGTTCAAGAACGCACGTTCCGAGAACTCACCTGGACGGGCAGCTCGTACGCCAGCTATGCCCAGAATACGTTTAATCAGCATATCCATGACCACTGGGCCACCGTGACCTTGCAGTTCTAATACGTCTTCGCCCGTGAACGAGTGCGGGTTAGGGAAGTACAGTGCAATGCCTTGGTCGAGCACCGTGCCATCTTCGGCTTGAAACGGCAGGTATTCAGCGTAACGCGGTTTTAGAGTCTTCCCTGTGACTTCCAATGCCACTTGGTTGGCCTTAGGGCCTGAGACACGAATAATGCCGACACCACCACGACCGTGTGCAGTAGCTTGAGC
>NZ_JAWPOL010000325.1:0-1117 GCF_033391095.1 Vibrio sp. Vb0667
CAACTTACGTGACAAGAATACGCGAGATGTCATCGTCGTGCCTCGTCGTGCGGTGCAAACTGACCTAGAAGGTGACTTTGTGATGGTGACAACGGAAGGTAACGTCGCTGAGCGTCGCAATGTAGAACTTGGCCCGCAAGTCGAGCAGGGCATCATCATTCGCGAAGGTCTTGAGAAAGGTGAAGCAGTTATCACACAAGGTCTACAGCGTGTTCGTAATGGCGTAGAAGTGCGTGTTCAAACTCCAACTGAAGACAAACAGTAGGAGGCCACATGTTAAGTCGTTTCTTTATACAAAGACCTAAGTTCGCGCTGGTCATTTCGATCATCCTGACGTTGGCTGGTGCCATTTCGTTAGCGATTTTGCCAGTGGCTGAATATCCGCAAATTAGTCCACCGTCGGTTAGCGTAACGGCGTACTACACTGGCGCAAGTGCCGAAGTGGTTGAACAGGCCATCGCCGATCCGATAGAGACATCGGTGAACGGCGTAGAAAACATGATTTACATGTCTTCGAAAAGTGCTAACGATGGTTCGTACAGCTTAAACGTTACGTTTGATGTTGGTACCGACCCAGATATGGCGCAGGTGAACGTGCAAAACCGAGTGTCACAGATTGAGTCAAAACTGCCTCAGGAAGTGCGCATGGTCGGCGTGACGGTGAAAAAGCGTTCTCCTGACCTATTGATGGTTCTGAACTTCTATTCACCAGACGGCAAGTACGATGACCAATTCTTAATTAACTACATCAACTTGAACGTAAAAGATCAGTTGGCGCGTGCGAAAGGCATCAGTGAAGTAAATGTAATTGGTGGTGGTGAATACGCGATGCGCGTGTGGTTGGACCCAGAAAAAATGGCCAACCTCAAGCTAACGACATCGGATGTATATGCTGCTTTAGCGGAGCAAAACGTTCAGGTTGCTGCTGGCCGTGTTGGTGCCGCGCCGTACAATAACCCGCAAGAAGTGCAGTTCAACCTAGTGACGAAAGGTCGCTTAGAAAGTGTGAGCGAGTTTGAAAACGTTGTTCTTCGTGCCAATCCAAATGGCTCTACGGTTTATCTGAAAGATGTTGCTCGTGTTGAACTGGGTAAGAAGTTCTACGATGGTAACGGTA
>NZ_JAWPOL010000326.1:0-1116 GCF_033391095.1 Vibrio sp. Vb0667
TTTGGTGAAGTCCAAGTTAAGCTGCGCTTCTTCAATGTTTGCTTTCGCTAGTTCAACATTTGCCTGCGCTGTTTGTACGGCATTGTGTAAATTGCTAAGTGTTAATGCAGGCACTGCACCGTGCGTACGTTTCTCTAATTTTCGTGCTCGCTGTTCTTCATTTTGTGCCTTTGCTAGCAATGCAGTCGCTTGTTTCTGGTTTGCCAGTGCTTTGTGGTAAGACGCAACGTATGTGCTTGGATCAATCTCAAACAGCAAATCTCCCTTTTTTACTTTTGAGTTATCAGCAACATACACCTGCGTAACCTGCCCAGTGACTCGAGGCGTAATGGAGATAACATAGGCACTCACTTGTCCGTCTCGTGTCCATGGATTGTTTGTGTATGTTTGGTAGTGGGTGTAAAGCACGGCACCCGCGGTACACAACAAAATAAGGGTAATGAGATAACGTTTAATCACAGTGTGCTTTCCTCAAAAGATCGAAATAAATTGGCCAATAACGCCGGTAAAAATGACAATCAGACTTAGCTCTGCCAGTGCAGGGAATGCAACGTACTTATGTAGTCCGCATCTCGTTGCTAGCGAAGTCACCATCGTGGTCAGAACGTAAGCCAATCCGATGACTAAAAGCAGCGGCGGGAAATAGATTTCACCCCATACCAGCTCGTGCGGCATTGTGTTCATGAAGTTGTCTCGTTTGTCTTGGATGAGGCAAAGATAAGGGAAGAGATGAAAAGCAGATAATCGCATTTGTAGGACGCTATCCTACAAATGGTGTAAGTAAAATCTGAGCCTTGTTCTGCACCGAAAACCGAAGAGTGATGCGCTTGCTACTCAAAGCCTGAACAGTAGAGCTATTGCCAGCTCATCAATGTCCATCAATGCCCGTTTTTGTTCATGTTAGACAATGAATAATTGAATCTTTGACTAAGCTTACTCAAGGGCAGTGTTCGTCGATTTGGCCGGAAACGATTAATGCCCTGACGATAAGCTTGTTCGGCGGTTGATGGGATGAAGTGTATGGATGAAAGCAATTTAGAAATTGAGTTAGCTGAAAGGATTACTTCTGCCATGGTTGGAGATTTATGGGAGAAAGCGAACGACATTTTGGAGTCT
>NZ_JAWPOL010000327.1:0-1115 GCF_033391095.1 Vibrio sp. Vb0667
CCAAGAGCTGATGAGCATCATCATGCAAATGATTCAGGCGAAAAGTGAAACCATGCAAACGGTGTTAAGCCGTCCTGCAACGGTTTAAGGAGCGTAAGTATGTTGGATAAAATTGGTGGAACGGGTCGCGGTGAACTGTATGGTTTGGGCGACACTATCAAAACAACCAAAGCAGAAAAAACACCAGAGACCAAATTGGAAGCGGGTGCAGTAAAAAGCAACGGTGAGTCAAACGTTTCTGGTGCGGGTCGTTATCAATTAGATGGGCCGAAAGCTCCTGCGATCAGTAATCAAGCACAAGTGGTTGCGAACCTGATGGGTGAGCTTGCACCAACGATTGATCTACTGATGAGCACTACCGCGAAAGTGCTGAACGGTGAAGAAGTGATCAAATCACCTTCGGACGCGGTTTCTCAATCGCTGTCTTTGTTGACGCTGCTTTACCAAGTGTCGAAGCTAAGCCGTGAACAGCAAGTGCTTCAACGTGAAATTGCGGTTGAAGCCAACGTTGCGAGTTTGCAAAGCCAAGCGGCAGAGCTGAACAACTCTGCTAGCGCGATGATCGCGATGGCGGTTGTATCTGGTGTGTTAGCGGGTGCTACAGCAATTATCGGTGCGCTTGGTTCGTTCAAAGCGGGTAAAGAAATTAAGACCGAGATGGCAAGCAACAACGTGCTGAAAACGCAAAAGGCGGGCTTCGATCAAGTAGAAGAGTTGATGAACAACGGTAACTTGTCAAAAACTCAGCAAGATCAAGTAAAACGCGCACATTCGCTAGCGAAAGACAGCATTGCAGACACCACGGCTCAGTTGACTAGCGGCGGTCGCAAGTTCGATAAACTGATGAGCTCAAACCAAGCGAAGAACGCGATTCTTCAAGCTCTTGGACAGATGGCAAACTCAGCATCGAACGTTGAACAAACTAAAGCGCAAGCTCGCAGCAAGGACGATGAAGTGCAAGCGACGCGAGCTCAAGCAGCGAAGCAAAAAGCAGATGAGAACATCGGCTTCCAAGAAGGGTTGCTTAAAGAGTTGCGTGAGCTGTTCCGTTCTATCTCTGATAGTCAGAACCAAGCGTGGCGCGCATCTATCCCGACAGTGTAATTGCGGTTTCA